>NZ_JAKEVK010000035.1:0-33561 GCF_022398435.1 Pseudoalteromonas sp. Isolate6
GATTAAACTTATGAATATTGAACATATCACAAAAAAATTATCTGAAAGTCATGGCTGGCAAGCCAAGTACCGTGAAATTATGCTGCTAGGTAAACAACTTCCAGCGCTTCCTGATGCGCTGAAAGTCGACTCAGCGTTAGTGTCAGGCTGTGATAGTAAGGTTTGGCTCTATCTGGACTTAGATGAAAACGCGCAGCAGCTCGTACTCATTGCCGACTCAGATACGCGTATTGTCAAAGGATTACTTGCAATCATCATTGCAGCGTACGCAAGTAAAACACCAGAGCAAGCAAGTCAGTTTAATGCTTATGAACTGTTTGAGTCGCTTGGATTAATTGCTCACCTAAGCCCATCAAGAGGTAATGGTATACGTGCGATTGTTGAACAGATCCAAGCAAAGGCGGAGTTATTAAAATAAAGTGATATAAGGTGCTCGAACGAGCACACTTATTCGCTGCTTTTGCTTTGTTTATCTAGGTACTTGCGTATTGCTTTGGACGCCGCAAAAAAACCAAAACTCCCGGTTACCATAGTAGCAGAGCCAAACCCGGTCGCGCAGTCCATATTTTTCCCACCTTCAGCTTGTTGCTTTGCCTTGCACACGGTGCCGTCGGTACTTGGGTAAACGAGTTGCTCTGTGGAATACACACAATCCACGCCAAATTTACGTTTTGGATTATCGCTAAAATTATATTGTTTTCTGAGAATATAACGTACTTTTGCCAGCAACGGATCATGGGTTGTCTTTGCCACATCCCCATATTGGATCTGGCTAGGATCGGTTTGACCGCCTGCACCTCCTGTGGTGATCACCGGTATTTTATTACGCTTACAATGTGCGATTAGCGCCGCTTTCTCTTTAACCGCGTCGATACAGTCAATAACATAATCAAAGCCTTGAATGTAGTTTCTAATGTTATCTAACATCAAAAAATCATCGATCAGGGTAACTTCACAATCTGGGTTAATCGCAAGACAGCGATCTCGCATTGCTTCAATCTTTTGCATCCCGATACTTTCGCTATGAGCATGCAACTGGCGGTTAATGTTAGTTATACAAATATCATCCATATCGATAAGCGTAATCTTACCTATACCCGTTCTCACTAATGCTTCTACAGCCCAGCTACCAACGCCACCGATACCAATAACACAAAAGTGTGCTCTACTTAATGCTTCTAACTCGGCGTTACCGTATAACCGACCAATACCGCCAAATCTTAGTTCTCTATTCGAATCCGTCATGTTACCACTCTAATTGACTTGGATTTTGCCAACTTGCAAAGATTTCATGTGCCAATAAATGGCCAAATGCACCCTCACCTTCAGGCACCGCTTGATAACGTTGATGGTTACCTTGCCACTCGAATTCAAGGCAAAATGCATGAAGATACGTTCTATCAGCAGGCTCTCCACTATAGGCTAAATCACCTAAAATTGGCGCACCGATGCTTTTTAGTGCCACGCGAATTTGGTGTGTTTTACCGCTAAACGGTTTAACGATACAAGCGCGTAGGTTGCTCGCAACAGAGCATGAATAAAATCGAGTCACCGCAGGATTTAGCTTAGTTTTAACCAGCTTATAAGTGCCTCTACGCGACTTAGCCATATCGCCTTTTATCCAGCCTTGCTTTTTCTTCGGTTTAGCACTGACTAACGCCAAGTAAAATTTATCTATTTTTCGGGCGGAAAACAGGCTTGTCAACTGCTTTGCAGTCTCGCTAGACTTCGCTAAAAGAATGAGTCCCGATGTAACTTTATCAAGGCGGTGAACCGCAAATAAGGGATAGCCTAATTGCTCCGTCAGTAAGGCAACAAAACCTGCACCGTCCTCACTATGGAAACTCACACCTTGAGGTTTGTATGCAACTACATAGTCTGCCTCGTCTGCAATGAGCTTAAACTTTTCCATTCAGTATCTCTTGAACTCGTGCTAAATCTTCGGGAGTATCGACTCCTGCATGCACCGGCTTAGCCGCTTTAGCGACCTTAATTTTGTATCCATGATACAGCACGCGTAGCTGCTCTAGTGACTCTTGCAACTCTAGCGGTGAAACACTTAGCGATAAATAGGTTTGAATAAAGCCCGCACGATAAGCATATATGCCAACATGACGTCTAAAGTGACTCACTGGAATGTTATTTTTGTCGAGCGTTAACATACTGTCGCGCTGAAACGGAATAGACGCGCGAGAGAAATACAGCGCGTTATCTTGAATATCAGACACCACTTTCACAGCATTCGGATTTAACACCTCTTCTACATCTTCCACATCAACGCACAAAGTCGCCATCGGTGCATCAGAATGATGCAGTAGTGCTGCGACTTGTGCGATGTTATCAGGCTCTAGTAGTGGCTCATCACCTTGTACGTTGACCACCAAGGTTTGTTCGTTCAGCCCCAGTTGTTCAACAACTTCGGCAAGTCGCTCAGTACCAGATTGGTGATCTTCACGCGTCATAAGCACATTATCGGTGAAGCCTTGCGCAGCCTCAAATACCGCACTGTGATCGGTTGCGATATAAACCGCTGCAGCGCCAGATTGAATAGCTTGTTCGTAGACACGCTGGATCATTGGTTTACCGCCGATATCAGCAAGTGGTTTACCAGGCAGCCTGCTTGAAGCATAACGCGCCGGAATAACGACTACGAATTCCACTGCTCAACCTCATCACTGCTCAGCTCGCGTGCTTCGTTTTCCAATAGCACAGGAATATCATCTTTAATTGGATACGCAAGCTTAGCTGCTGTGCTGATCAACTCTTTGTTTTCTTTGTCATATCTTAATTTGCCTTTACATACTGGGCAGGCAATTATTTCTAGTAATTTGGTATCAAAGGCCATGATAAATCTCTTTCTTTTTAAGTAAATTTAATACCGCTTTTTCAAGCGCTGATGTAGGTTTGGCATCTACTTTGAGGTAATACCAATTATCTTTTGCAAATGTGCGACACTTTACCGCATCTTTCTCTGTCATAAAAATAGCGCCGTTATCGATTTGCGAGAAGTCGGACGCTTGATATGGATGATGGTCCGCAAAATGTAGGCTTTCACTCAGAACAATCCCCCTATCTCGTAGCGTATTTTCAAATCGCGCGGGATTGCCGATAGCACAGACTGAAGCACCAGCCATTTCAATATTGGATGCTGGACTATCATCTGTAACACGAAAAAAACCAACCGCCTCAAGCGTATAGGAGTAACTTTCGCACCCACCATTATATACGGCAAGATCGACACTCTGAATACGCTTAGGTAACTCCCTAAGGGGCCCTGCTGGCATCCACAAGCCATTCCCAAAGCGCCGTTCAGCATCAACAATACAGAACTCAATATCTCGCGCCAATTTATAGTGCTGTAGCCCATCGTCGCTGACAATGATGTTTACATCGCTACTATCCAATAATTTCTCGATACTGGCTTGTCTATCAGCACCAACCATCACTGGGCATTTCAACCGCTTGGCGAGTAAACAAGGTTCATCACCGCCCTCTTCCGTTGAGGTCGCTTCAGTGACCAAAAACGGTGTTGAACTGGGTTTCGCACCGTAGCCTCGACTGATCACCCCAACCTTAAAACCAAGCTTTTCAAGAAAAGGCACTAACCAAAGCACAAATGGCGTTTTGCCATTACCGCCCACACTGATGTTACCGACAATAATAACCGGAACAGGCGAGCGATACGCGGGGCAAAAACCGAGTTTATAAAGCCCCTTTCTTATCGAGCTAATAAGTCCAAATAACAGGCTTAACGGAAGTAATAACAACGTCAGTACGCCCGCTTTTTTATACCAACTTTGCTCTATTTTTGATGCCATTTATTGCTCACCAAACTGCATTTTGCAAAGTGCATGATAAACCCCTTCCTGCGCGACTAATTCAGCATGCTTGCCTTGTTCGATGATTTTGCCTTTATCTAGCACATAGATGCAGTCACAACGCTCGATTGTCGATAACCGATGGGCAATCACTATGGTTGTTTTATCAGCCATCAGTTCTTCTAACGCTTGTTGGATCAAACGCTCAGATTCCGTGTCTAGTGCTGATGTGGCTTCATCTAAAATAAGGATAGGTGCATCTTTTACAATAGCACGCGCAATGGCGATACGTTGTCGTTGTCCGCCAGAAAGCATCACGCCATTTTCACCAACAACAGTATTTAGGCCCTCAGGAAGATCTTTAACAAATTCCCAGACGTGGGCTTGTTTTGCTACTTTTTCGAGGGCTTCTTGCGATAAGGGTTGCTTTAACGAGTACATAATATTGTTTGCAATAGTGTCATTAAACAACACCACTTGCTGCGACACGATGGAAAACTGCGCGCGTAGATCCGCAAGCTGGTAATCATTTATGTTCGTGCCGTCTAACTCAATACTGCCCGCTTCAATATCATAGTAACGCGGTAATAGATTAGAAATCGTTGATTTTCCTGAGCCACTTCTGCCAACCAACGCAATACTCTGCCCGGCTTTGATTTCAAGGTTTAATGACTCAATCACCGGATCGTTTTTAGATGGATAAGTAAAGGTTAAGTCTTTGACTTGTAGGTTACCTTGAGCACGAGATAAGGACTGAGTGCCAGTGTCCTTTTCTTTTTCAAGATCAATCACCGCAAACACACTTTTCGCCGCAGAGATACCGCGTTGCAAGTCGCTATTCACATTGGCAAGTTGTTTTAAAGGACGCAGCATCATCATCATAGAGGTGATCAAAGTGACAAAGGTGCCCGATGAAATTTTATCTACCATAGAAGGCATTGCGACAATCGCGAGTATCACCGCCATTGCGCTCGCCGCTATGATTTGGATGATAGACACGCTCAGCGCTTTAGTCGCATCCATTTTTACGCGTTGCTGGCGATTATGATTATTAACTTTAGCAAAGTGAGAGATAGTTTTATCTTGACCACCAAACCCATGAATAACTTTATGACCCGCCATCATTTGCTCAGAGCTTTTCGTCACTTCTCCCATCGCATCTTGAATATTCTTGGAAATTTTCTTAAAACGCTTAGACACCACAGTAACGATCACCGCCACGATTGGTACCACAACTAAGAAGATGAGTGATAGCTGCCAACTTGCATAAAACATCGTAATAAGTAGGAAAAATACAAATGCACCTTCACGGATCAGCACTTGAAGTGCCTTAGTGACGGCTTGCTGTACTTGCTCAGTATCAAAAGTGATTTTTGATATCAATTCACCATTAGAATGTTGATCATGAAATGAAACTGGTAGATACAACATATGTTCAAATAGTTGCTGTCGCAAAGTGCGAACAACCTGAGACCCAACATAAGACAAGCAATACGATGCCATATAGTTAAATATACCGCGACCAATAACTAACGCGATGACAACAAAGGGCGCTAGTTTTAGTACATCGCGATTGCCTGCTGTGAGACCCTCATCGATAAATGGATCCATTAAGGCAACGAACGAAGCGTCCATCGCAGCGTACCCTATCATGCCAATTACTGAAAATACGGCAGCGAGTTTAAAGTCTTTTACATAGCTAAATAATCTAGCGTAAATCTGCTTGTCGGTTGGTTGCATTGCCAGCCTCTACTTTTCTATATGGCATTATTGTAACTTTCAAATCGTTAAAACTGAATGGATTATCTGAGAAACCAGTAATTTTCCACTTCTCGAGCTCGTTCAACTGTGATTTCTTGAGCAAAAATTGAGATCTTTATATGGCCATCTAAGGCGGTATCCAATAGCGTGCTCCCTACTCTTTGGTATCTTTCAATCACGTTCTCATTGGGAATTTTCCAAGGCGAATAAAAGGCACGAGAAAATATCGCAATATCCGGGTCAACTGCTTGAATAAACTGCTCGCTTGAAGAGCTGCCACTACCATGGTGTGGAACCAGTAAAATGTCGGCTTTGAGTGCTTCTTTTTCTAGAGTAAGTAACTTAGCTTCAATGACTTTCTCAATATCTCCTGGTAATAAAAGCGTAAACTGCCCATCAGAGATACGAACCACACAAGAGTTATTGTTGTCATTGTTCGACATTTCTTGAGGCCAGATCACAGATACCTCTAGTCCTTGAAATTGATGCATTCCTAGCACACAACTATCAGCAGCACTTGCTGGGTGAAAACGCTGTAACGACTTCCCGCCATCAAAAGCAATGAGGTCGTCAACGCCACCATTATGGTCACCATCGTTATGACTAATGATGGTATCTTGCAGCGTAATTCGATTATTTAAAAGATAGGGTTTGATCACAAACTCGAACATCGAAAAATAACCAAAATACTTAGCCCCCACATCATAGAGCAGCCCTTTGTTATCACGAGAAACTAACACTGCCGTTCCGTGACCTACATCAAAGATATCGATTTGCCATAGCGGAGAAGCTCGAAATTGATACTGAACGAGGAAAAGTAAGACAGGTAATAAACCGAGATAATCTCTGAATAAAAACAGCAGCACAGCACTTAAGTAGCTGGTTATGAGAAACACGGACGAAACGCTGGGTATATCTACCCAAGTTAGCGGAGCGCTCTGCAACAACTCAAAAAGAACCACTAAACCATTATCAACTAAGTGAAGTGGAAGTTGCCAACCAATAGCGTGCAACGCAGTAACATGAAGCAGTAGTAGCGGAAATACAACCACAGAAATCAACGGGATCACAATGATGTTCGCAACCAGTGAGATAATACTCGCACCGGAAAAGAAATATAGGTTAAGTGGCAACAGGCAGATAAATAACGCAAGCTGCAACTTAATTAACGCAAGCAGTTTTGCACCTATACCTCGACCAACTTTTGTCACTAACGTTACGATGATAGCAACCGCAAAAAAGGAATAATATAAACCAGGATTAAGTAGCGAAAACGGGTCTACCGCCAAGACGATTGTCAACGCAACCGTTAACACTTGAAGCGCTTTAAGTCGCACAGCAAAGAGGTAACATGCAACCCATACCATTGCCATGATCACAGCTCGTGTCGCCGATACACTGTAGACGCAGAGAATGACGTATCCAAAACACAATAATAACGCAAAAACTAAACACCACTGATGCAAGTTGGCTGCCTGGGAGATTATTACCGGGATACAATACAGCACGACTTTTATCAGCAAAAACGCGATGGCAAATACCATCCCGATATGAAGCCCTGAAATCGCTAACAAATGGCTCAAACCTAGACTTCTAAATTGTGTTTTGTTTTCAAAGTCGACTTTGCTTGTATCGCCGGTTAACAAAATATAATACAGCCAAGCATAACTGAGCCCGTTTAGCTTTTTATCTATGAATAAGCGGTAGTTATTTCGCCACGTAGTGTCCTTCACTACCAAATTGATTGTTTTGATGCTGCCCTTAAAATACATGTGCTTTCTAAACGCATGCAATTCAGCGTTAAAAAGTCCGATATTAACTCGGCTACGATAACGCTTAAGTTTTACCGTAAACTCAATGTGGTCACCAACTGTCAATATAGGCGTTGACGCGTCACGATAAAGCTTTGCATTTACCGTCCGCCAACGCGCAAACTGATAATCGTCAACTTGTTCAAGTTTTACCTTTAACGCTTCACCTATCACAGAATTATCAACCTCAAGAACTTTACCCGAAGCAGTAACAAGCTGCGATTGCCACATTTCTGGTATTTTTAGCTGATAAAAAACAAAGTAATGGCTAAGAACAATGGAAATCCCTAAAATAAACCCTGCCAATATAGGACAAAAAAGCTTAGAATAGCGGCCCATGAAGTAGAGGAATATGCTTATTGCGGCTAATCGCCAATTGTCGAGAAGAAATACCGCACTGAAGCAACCCAGCATTATTCCAAAACATATCAGAATCCAAGTAGATGGCAGCTGCAAATGGCGAAAAAAACGATTCAACGCTTTTTACCTGATCATAATAAAATCAAACAACAGAAATCATTAAAAATCTTTGGTAAGTTATTGCATGATGCCAATCTCTGGCATTTGAACCGGCGCTCAGCGCGCGGTGCATTTTCGGTGGGGTTATTTTTCGCATTCATCCCTGTTCCTTTTCAAATGGTGCTGGCAGCAGCACTCGCGATTCCATTTCGCGTTAACTTGCCTTTGTCTATTGCACTCGTGTGGATCACTAACCCACTCACAATGCCGCCTATATTTTATTGCTCATACTTAGTCGGTGTATTTGCTCTTGGCCAAGAACAACAACCATTCCATTTTGAAGCGAGTTGGGAATGGCTTGCACAAAGTTTAACAACGATTGGGCCAGCATTTATCGTCGGCTCTTTGATCTGCGCAACACTTGCCGCCATTGTCGGCTTTTTCGGTATCGATTACCTGTGGCGACGCTCAGTAAACAAAGCGTGGCAAAGTCGCGGCCAAGACTAGTACCAGTATAGTTAAGATTTTTATCGGTTGAATTAAATATCGAATTGAATTTTTTCAGACACAAAAAAAAGCCCTTAAGGGCTTTTTTTTGTGTCTAAATTTGTACTTTAGATTTTACGACGTCTTCTCAGCGCCACTAGTGGTAACGCAAGTAAGCTAAGCCAAGACCAGCTTGCAGATTGGCGCTCATACGTCTCCGCTTCAGGTGGTGTACAGCTTTCTGGTTCACCCGAAATTGGCGTAAGTAAAACTGGCAAACTCACCGATTCATACTCTATCTCACCTTTACTGTCCTTTTCAATTCCACCCAAGGTATTGCGTCGTTCAACTGTTTTAGTCGCGACAGCGTAAATCTTGTTATCATCGGTGATTTTTACAGCTTCTGCGATAGTGTAAGGGAAAGAATCGCTCTTACAAGGAAGAAGTGAGTTTATATTAACTAGTTTTTCTGCACCAATTTCATATAAAAACGCCTCGCGACGGCGGTTAGAGCCACTCTTTTCGATAACACCTTGACCTACAACAAACCCGTTATTATTGATGTCGTTTACCGCAGTTGCTGAGCTCTCAAAGTATGCAGGCATCTCTTTAAATTCTGATGTTATTGTATCAAAATAAAAGCCAGTTGAGTCATATTCTCTTGAACCATTCGATGACCGACCAAACACACCAACAATAATCCCATTATCATTTACATCAACTGCTTGGCTATACTCGATAAAGCTCTCAACTTCTTTGATGCGCTTGATTTCACCATCTTTATAATAAACAGCCTGTCCATATGGCAATAAATCATTATTACTTTGACGACGCGCTCGGGACTCACCAACCGTTAAGCCGTTCGCATTAGTTGCCACAGCCAAACTTGAATAAGCAATTTCACTGTCTTCATCTGGCGTGAATCCCAAACCAAGATCAGTGGTGCTAGTTAGATTAAAGTCATTGTCAAACTTCCATTGATACGCTCTTGTGTGGAAAGGAGTGGAGATACTTTGTACACACACCTCAACCGGTTCATCTTTACCATCACAATTGTCTTCAATATTTTCTTTTGCACGTTGCGATAACGACGTCGAGCTTTGTCCCACAACAATATAGCCGCCATCTGCAGTTTGTTTGATATCAGTGGCAATAGAAAGACCGCCGTATTCTGTAAAGGCTGGCTCTAACTTAATTTTCTCTCCTGCTGGTGTAACTAAAATACCTTTATTGCGCCAATCACGCACAAAGTAGGTTTCTTTTTCCGTTTCACCATCAGGAGTAAATGTGATCTTTTTGTAAGGCGCAGATCCCCAACCAACGATTGTGCCGTCTTCTGCGATGCTCGTTAGGTAGCTACTCACAGATCGAGTCAATCCCTCGTAGTCAGGGGATGATTCGTCAAACACCACGAACTCTTCTGCACTACTGTTATCATAGGTCAACACAATGCCACTAATAACATGTTGATGCTGTATAAAACCATTTCTATTCTCACTGCTCAAGTACGACAGCATAAAAGCATGCGCTTGGGCATTTGTATTAGCAGCATTGCTATTTTGAATATCATCTAATGTAAAAGTAATTTCTTCGTCGATCAGCTCATACTGCTTTTTAGTGTTATCGTAAAAGTTTTTAAATGTCGAATCATCAAAGTCGATATACGACACATCAATTTTTACACCAAACAGATTGGACGCATAGCCAATCACTTCACCCGCTTCATTGGCATCCGACACGTAGCTATATTTGCTATTATCATGTCTTGGTAATTCAGTTAACTGATAGGTGGCAGCGTTCGCCTGTTGTGAAAGGGCTACGGCGACACTCGCGGCTAAAAGTTTAAATTTCATTTTAATCCTTACTGCTGATTCTGTAATGCTTCTAGTTCTTCCCAGCGTTCAAACGCGGCTTCCAGCTTCGACTCTAGCTCAGTCAAATGGTTCAATGCCTTATGGGTCGTTTCTTGATCTTGTTTAAAGAAGTCTGGATCGCTGACCAGTGCTTGTTGTTTGTTCACTGCCTCTTCAAGTTCCTCTACTTTACTGGGCAACGACTCTAATTCAAGTTTTAATTTGTAACTCAGTTTATTTGAACGAGCAGGCGCAGCTGCTTTTTTAATCTCGGCTTGTTGCTGTTTTTCTTGATGAACCTTTTGCGCTTCTTTCTTTTGCTGCTCACGTCTTTGTTGATACAGCTCAAAGTCACTATAACCGCCAACAATTTCTGTCACCAAGCCTTCGCCTTCGAACGCCCAAACACTGCCACAGGTATTATCGATAAACTCACGATCGTGGCTAACGACCAGCACCGTACCTTGATATTGATTTAAGATTTCTTCAAGTAGCTCAAGCGTCTCAATATCCAAGTCATTGGTCGGTTCGTCCAGCACAATAATATTTGAAGGCTTAAGGAAAAGCTTTGCAAGCAATAAACGGTTTTTTTCACCGCCTGATAACGCCTTTACAGGGGTTCGGGCTCGCGCAGGCGGAAATAAAAAGTCTTGCAGATAGCCAAGCACATGACGCGAGCGACCGCCCATCATTACTTCTTGCTTGCCTTCTGCGACATTATCCTGCACGGTTGCTTCTTCATCCAATTTTTCTCGGTATTGGTCGAAGTACGCAACTTCTAGGTTCACACCTTGTTTTACACTACCCGCATCAGGTTTAATATCACCAAAAAGCATTTTTAATAGCGTGGTTTTACCAGCTCCGTTAGGACCGACCAAGCCAATACGGTCGCCACGCATCACCAGCGTTGAAAAGTCCTTCACAATGCATTTTTCTTGAAATGCTTTGTCTAAATGTTTCGCTTCAAAGACCAGCTTACCGGAACGATCCGCCGTCTCGATGTTAAAGTCTGTCTTACCTTGCTGCTCGATGCGTTGCTTGCGCTCAACACGGAGCGCTTTTAGTGCTCGCACACGCCCTTCGTTACGGGTTCGACGGGCCTTGATCCCCTGCCTTATCCAGGTTTCTTCTTCGGCAAGCTTTTTATCAAACAAGGCATTCTGTTGCTCTTCCACTTTTAAATCATGGGCTTTTTGTTCTAGATATTGCGCATAGTCCCCTGGGTATGAAACCAACTTGCCACGGTCTAAATCTAAAATTCGAGTCGCCATTGCGCGAATAAAGGCACGATCGTGAGAGATAAACACGATCCCTCCTTTAAACTCTTTCAGGAATTGCTCAAGCCAGATAACACTTTGCATATCAAGGTGGTTAGTCGGCTCGTCGAGTAATAACAAGTCTGGATCGCTCACCAACGCTTTGGCCAGCGCGACTTTGCGTAGCCAGCCACCGGAGAGCTCTTCTAGGCGCATATTCGCATCTAATTGCAACTGGCTAAGCACTTGCTTGATCCTTGACTCAAAACGCCATGCATCTTCGCTTTCCAATCGCTGAGTCAGGCGCTCAAGCGAGGTCATCAATTTATCTGACTGGCTGGTTTGTAGTTTTTCACTGACTTCATGAAATTCAATGAGTAGCTCAGCAACATCAGGTAAACCGTTCGCAACATAATCAAAAACCGACCCATTTGCACCCTTTGGTGGGTCTTGTTCTAGCCTTGAAACCTTTAATCCACCAACACGGTTGATTTCACCATCATCAAGTTGAACTTGATCATCAAGTACTTTCAGTAACGTTGATTTACCGGCTCCATTTCGGCCCACAATACAAACGCGCTCACCTGATTCAATAACGGCATCAGCTTGGTCAAGTATTGGGTGTGAGCCAAAAGCCAGTTGGGCTTTAGCAATTCGAATGAGATCCATATTAGTCTATAAATTCTTGTAGTTGTTGTTGAGTAAAAGGCCAGCCAAGTTCCTGACCTGTCTCGCCTTTTTTAATCACTGGAATTCTATATTGATATTCCGTCATCGTCTCTTCACTATCAACGATATCGACTAGTTCAATTTCGGCCTCAGGCAAAAATTGAATTAACATCGCCAATGCTTCTTCACAAAGATGACAACCATCGGTGTGGAATAAGGTACATTTAATCATGACGGATCAACCAGCTGTTGTGAATTTGCTTGTTACGTTTAAAATCCAAAGACAAGGTTTGTGATGAGTATTCCTCAGCGGTTAGGCCAAGTGCAGCAAGTCCCATTTCATCGATTTTAAATCCGCGTTTGTTATTAGAAAACAGCAGTACACCGTTCGGTGCTAATATCTTCTTTACCCAACCAAATAGTTTTAAATGATCTCTTTGTACGTCAAATGCGTCAGACATACGTTTAGAGTTAGAGAATGTTGGTGGGTCTAAGAATATCAAGTCATATTGACCAACGGCTCTTTCAAGCCATTTTAAGCAATCCGCTTGCTCAAATCTGAAACGTGGGTTCTTCAAACCATTTAGCTCAAAGTTTTCTTCAGCCCACTTTAAATAGGTCTTTGACATATCTACTGTGGTAACAGACTTAGCGCCGCCAACTGCAGCGTGCACAGAAGCACTACCTGTGTATGCAAATAGATTCAACACACGTTTATCTTTCGAATGTTGCTGAATAAACTTGCGGGCTAAACGGTGGTCAAGGAATAGACCCGTATCAAGATAATCAAATAGGTTAACCTTAAACTTAGCACCGTACTCTTCTACTACCTCAGTGCGGTTTTGCTTGTCCAGGGCTTTGTATTGTTCTTGACCTTTTTGGCGCTTTCTTACTTTTACCGCGATGTTTAACGGGTCGATATTCAACTGCTCGGCGGTAAGTGTGATCACGTCTTGCAAACGTTTTTGCGCAACGCTATCGTCAATTTCTTTTGGCGCTTTGTATTCAAAGATGACTGCGTTATCGTTATATACATCAACTGCAACATTGTATTCAGGGATATCCGCGTCATAAACACGATACGCGTTAATGTCTTCTTTTTTCAGCCAAGATTTTAAGCCTTGCAGGTTTTTCTTCAAACGGTTGCCAAACGCAGTCGAGCCTTCAAAATTAAGCCCGCTGCTCTGTTTATTTTGCTGCACCTGCATTTCATTCATTTCATACAAGTTAAGCAGCACGTCGAGCGGACCATTTTTGAATTTATAAGACTTTTTACGCGCTAGTTTTAGCACTTTTAATAGACTTTCTTCACTCGCGAGTAACGCCAAATTCCAGTCTTTATAGTGCTTTTTAAAGGCGATACCCATATTGCGATATAGCGTAATAATTTCAGCCATACCACCTAGACGTTCACCATAAGGCAAGTTGCTCAGCACAGTGCCGGGACGTTTAGCTGCAAGGCTAAGCTGATTGGCATCTTCAAACTTAAACTTAATATGTGACTCAACGCCTGCGCGCTTGGCATTGCGCTCGGCAATTGACAGCACACGCTCATCGATATCACTACCGATCAGCCATAAGCTCTTTTGCTCTGGTTGTACCTTTAATTGTGCTTTAAGCTCAGTGAACTTACTTTCACGAAAACTCGGCAGGCGTTTAAAGGCAAAGTCTTTATTAAGGTTAGTAGGTAAGCCAAGTGCCATAGAAGCTGCTTCAATCAATAACGTGCCAGAGCCACAGCAGGGGTCAAAAAGCGGCTTATTAGTATCTTCAAGCCAGCCGCTACGTTTAACCAACGCTGCAGCTAAATGCTCACGAATTGGCGCTTTACCTTGTTTGTCACGATAACCTCTATCAGATAAGCGAGGTCCCGAGAAATCGATATATAGCGCACAGACTTGCTTAGATAATTTCGCTATGATGCGAATATCTGGTGTCTGTTTGTCAACATCTGGACGTTGTTCAAACAGGTCATTGAAGTAGTCAACGATCCCATCCTTAACAACCAGACCAGAGAATTGCGTATTTTTTAGTGCATTATTCGTACCATTAAACTCTACTGCAAAGGTCTGCTTTGGACTAAACCAATCTTGCCATGCCTGAAAACGAACAAACTTGTAGAGAGAATCTTTGTCATTCACTTCTGGTTTGTCATCGATAAGCAACATCACGCGCGTTGCAAATCGTGTCATCATACAGAACTTTTGTACGTCTAGATTAGCACCTGTGAACTTAACTGAACCAACGGTTTGCTTATTTATTTCAAAACCAAACTCGGTTAATTCTTCAACCAGTAACTGCTCTACACCAATAGATGTCAATGCGATAAATTGCAATTTGAATACCCTTAAATTTCAACTGGGCGCAGTATAACACACAAGTTATCGTTAGTTATTAGTTGAGCTTAGTTGTATGGGGATAAATTACGTTAAAAATTTAGCAAGTTCAGAAAGTCTAACTTATCTAGCGCGCTTATGTCCGAACTCTTGCTTTCGTAATTTTGTAGTAAGTTATGGAGCTCCCCTTTTTCAAACCACACGCCACCACAGCACCCGCACTCACTAAAACTGGCTTCAAAGAGCGTATAGCCTTCAAGTGTATGACCATCATCAGGGCATAATTGTAAAACGTCGCGCTCAACCAACGACCGCTTTGCAATAAAATCGGTATAACTAAAGTGATAAGTATGTTTAATGGAATCAATAAATTTGCGCGGCAGCCAAATGGCACCGCATGACTGACATTGATAACCGCAATGTCCTTCAGCGTCGGCATAAGTAAGTTTTAATGTTTTATCGCAGATGCAGCGCATTCTGTTCTCTAGACCAGCAAACAACTCAAATTAGGTACAGATTAATACAGGAAATAATTGCTGGTCAATAAAACGATGGGATGAACTTGGCTATGCGCTTTGATGTACCCGTTGTGTTAACACCAGCGGCGCTAACCGATCGTTCAGTACTTTTATCGCTTGAAATTGTTCAAGCTCTATTCCCTCATCAAGCATAAATTGCTCGTTCAGGCTTAAGCAAAGACTTGATTGACCATCATGCTCGATAATTAGAAACTCGCCGCGGCTTAACTTGGAATTTAAACACACAACCGCCTCACTCACAGGTTCACCACCAAAATACGGCTTAAAAAACCAGCTTTTTGCTTGCATCGGTTGCAGATGAAACTTTGCCGCAGTGGCATTTAAAGCGATTTGGCAGCATCTGGGCTCGTTCCAAACACCAAAACCGCAAAGGTAGGAAAATACACTCTGATAAAATTCAGCTTCGCTGAGACTAAAATTAGGATTAACGGTCGAGTCTTCAGTAAGGTGGCGCAAACGAAAAGGCGTGCAAAGCTGAAGCTCATCACCCAAATCAATCAACAACCTGTTCCTTTCTGTGCAGCGGATCCATTGCCACTCTTTTGAAGCTTGCAAAACTCCTCTCCCACCAACCAATTAGCTCAACTAGTAAGTGGGAGTATAACGCGAAAAACGCAATGATGAAATTTTTTATAATAACGTTTTGTTTTGGATCATTTGGTTATATGACCGATCCTTATAAGGACGAAACGATCTTTTTAACAAGCGCAGGCCCTTCGTAAATAAAGCCTGTGTAGACTTGTACTAAATCAGCACCAGCTGAAAATTTCTCTTTTGCAGATTCCGCACTGTCAATGCCACCTACACCTATGATTGGTAGTTTACCGTCAGTAATACGCTTCAATTCGCTGACAACATGCGTCGATTTTTCACGAACAGGTCTACCAGACAAACCACCTGCTTCATTACCGTACTCTAGATTTGCTACCGCATCTCGGGCTAATGTTGTGTTAGTTGCAATAACACCATCGATACGATTATTAACGAGGGACTCAGCAATTTGGGTTAACTGAACACCATCAACATCAGGGGCGATCTTTACCAACATAGGTACTGACTTGTTATGTTTGGCGATCAGATCCATCTGTTCATTTTTCAGGCTTTGTAATAGATCGTCCAGCGCTTCGCCATATTGTAGATCTCTAAGACCTGGTGTATTTGGTGAAGAGATATTCACTGTGATATATGAGGCATGCTCAAATACTTTTCTCATACAGTGGATATAATCATCTTTACCTTGTTCGTTCGGGGTATCTTTATTTTTACCAATGTTGATCCCAAGGATCCCATCGTATTTTGCTGCTTTTACATTGTTGACTAGATAATCGACGCCCTTGTTATTGAATCCCATACGATTAATAATCGCATTTGCTTCAGGTAGACGAAAGATCCGAGGCTTGTCGTTGCCCGCTTGTGGTCTCGGCGTGACAGTTCCAACTTCAATGAAGCCAAAACCCATTTGTGCGAATGCTTCAATACACTCAGCATTTTTATCAAGGCCTGCTGCCAGCCCAACCGGGTTTTTAAATTCTAACCCCAAAAAGTTAACTGGTTTGTCTTGAACTGATTGAGACCATGCAAGGCTCATTGGCGTATTTGCAAAGCGACGAAGATTGCCTAGGGCAAAATCGTGTGCCCACTCCGCATCTTTGTTAAACATAAAACGACGCGCAAGATCGTAAAACATGGTAGCTCCTCAGTATTGGTAACGTAATCGACTTAGCTAAAATCACCCTTTTGTGACTTTAGCTAAATGGATTATGCCAATGGCATTAGACAAAAAAATACCCCAGTCAAAGCTGGGGTATTGTAGCGATTTCTGGATTATTTGGAAGTATCGCAGTTGTGGCTTAGTAACATTAGCTCACGAAGTGCAACTGAGAACTTAGCAAAGTCATGACTTTGCGACGTCTTAAACTCAGTTAACATTTGCTGCCAACGGTGTAGTAAGCCTGCTTGCTTATCCATCCACTGCTCAATCTGTTCATTGATATCACTGTCATCACCAGCAAAGCTGTTTAATACAACCTCTGACAATGAACGCTGTTGCCAATCAAGCTCCTCACGATATGAAGCACGAGCAAGCGCCTGCCAATGGTTTGCAACAGGTTGAGCCGTGATTTGGTCAAGGAACCAATGTAGACCCATGTTTGCACCGAGCGTGAAGTAGGTATTAGACACAACACCGATCTTACGACCTGAGTTATGCGCCACTTCCGCTAGGTCCATGACCGAGAACAAGCTTGAAAGTGACACAATACGCAGTGCAATCTCAGCTGGTACACCTTGAGATTCAAGGTCGCGCGCTTTATCAACGATCTGCTCGCTTTCATTTGCAACCATGTAGTTGTGTAGATTTGTACTTAAATCTTTAAATGTTGGTGCAAAGAACGCGATGGTTTGCTCGATGGTTTGAGACTTATCACGGTGGCGCAAGAACCAGCGCGTTGAACGGCGAACCGTACGACGTAATTGATATAGCATTTCCGTTTGAACTGCTGCTGGGATCTTATTATCAAGCGCAGAAATCGCTGACCACGTTTCCTTCATTTCAAAGATTGCACTTGCAATTGAGTAGCAAACCGCAATTTCTGCATCCGTTGCACCTGTCTCTTCGTGCATACGAACCATGAAGTTTAGACCCATATCGTTCACGATATTGTTTGCAAGTTTCGTTGCAATGATCTCTTTACGTAGCGGGTGATTATCCATCGCAGCATTGAAGCGCTCACGCAGCGGTGCTGGGAACGAGTTCACTAGCAACTGACGGTAGTATGGATTTTCTGAGATCTCATCAACAACTAATGTCTCTTTTAATACCATCTTAGAGTAAGAAACTAATACAGATAGCTCAGGACGTGTTAGGTCTTTACCTGCCGCCGCGCGCTCTGCTAGCTCTTCATCAGTTGGTAAGAATTCGATTGCACGATTTAACTTGCCTTCTTTTTCAAGTGCATGAATAAAGCGTACTTTTTCTTTCAGAGTTGCAGGACCTTTAGACTTAGTAATCGAAAGCGTGTGCGTTTGGCGGTAACAATCTTTCAGTACCAATTCTGATACTTCATCAGTCATTGAATACAGTAATTCGTTACGCTGCTTATTCGTCAATTCACCTTCAGCAACTAGGCCGTTAAGTAGGATCTTGATATTAACTTCATTATCCGAACAGGCAACACCACCTACGTTGTCAATAAAGTCGGTGTTAATACGACCGCCGTTTGAAGCAAACTCGATACGACCTAGCTGAGTAGCACCTAAGTTACCACCTTCACCAAAGATCTTCGCTCCAAGCTCACCACCGTTGATGCGTAGCGCGTCATTTGCACGGTCGCCTACTTCAGCATCAGTTTCAGATTTAGACTTAATGTAAGTACCGATACCACCGTTCCAAAGTAAATCAACTGGCATCTTCAACAATGCTTTGATCAACTCGTTTGGTGTCATGCTCGACTTCTTAGTGCCTATCATCTTCTTCATTTCAGCGCTTAGCGTAATTGCTTTCGCTGCACGAGAGAAAATACCACCGCCCTCGGAGATAAGATCCTTATTATAATCTTCCCAACTTGAACGTGGCAGATTAAATAGACGCTCACGCTCTACATACGAGCTTGCTGCATCTGGGTTTGGATCGATAAAGATGTGCATGTGGTTAAATGCCGCTTGTAAACGAATGTGCTTAGATAGCAGCATACCGTTACCGAATACGTCACCACCCATGTCACCAATACCAACTGCTGTAAAATCAGTTGTTTGACAATCAATGTCCATTTCACGGAAATGACGCTTAACCGATTCCCAACCGCCTTTAGCAGTAATACCCATCTTCTTATGGTCATAACCGATTGAACCACCAGAAGCGAACGCATCTCCCAACCAGAAGTTGTAAGACTCAGCGATGCCGTTTGCAATATCAGAGAAGGTAGCTGTCCCCTTATCTGCTGCAACAACTAGGTATGGGTCATCTTCGTCGTGACGTACAACATCCACTGGCGGCACAATGTCACCATGTACGATGTTATCTGTGATGTCTAGTAGACCACGGATGAAGATCTTGTAACACTCTTGGCCTTCTTTGAAGAACGCTTCACGTTCAGTTGGAAGTTGTTTACAAACAAAACCACCTTTAGAGCCCACAGGTACGATAACCGTATTCTTAACCTGCTGTGCTTTAACTAAGCCAAGTACTTCTGTGCGGAAATCTTCACGACGGTCTGACCAACGTAGGCCACCACGAGCCACTTTACCGCCACGTAAGTGAACACCTTCTACGCGTGGAGAGTATACGAAGATTTCAAACGCTGGTAATGGCAATGGCATATCTGGCACTGCACTTGGCTGGATCTTGAATGACGTGTACGACTTGTTCGTGCCGTCTGCTTCTTTTTGATAGAAGTTAGTACGCAGCGTTGCATTGATCATATCAACGTACAAACGAATGATACGGTCATCATCTAAGTTTGCTACGTTTTCAAGCTCAAGGTAGATTGCATCAATAACCTTCTGAAGTGCCTTTTCAGTGGCAACTTTCTTCGGTGCAAACTTCTTCACGAAGAGATCAACGATCATCGCTGCAATGTGCGGGTAGCGGTCAAATGTATTTTCGATGTAAGACTGCGAGAACGTCACACCAATTTGGCGCATGTATTTAGCATATGCACGTAAGATAGATGCTTCACGACCAGTTAGACCACCTAATAACACTAAACGGTTGAAACCGTCATTTTCTAGGCGGTTATTCCACACATTAGTCAATGCTGCGCGGAAACGTGCTGATACTTTATCAAAATCAGTGATCCCTTTACTGTCAATAAGCATAGAGAAATCCATGATCCAGTTTACTTGACCATCAGTCGTCTTCACGGCGTACGGAGTTTCACCAATAACACGTAGGCCAAAGTTTTCAAGCATTGGCATCACGTCTGATAGATGAATAGGCTCTGCCTTGTGGAACAGACTCAAACGAACAAGCTGCGACGTAGCTTCTTCTTGAGGTCTGTAGAACAGCATCTCAAGTTTGTTGTCGTCATTTAGTTGCTCTAGCTTTTCGATGTCTACGACTGCTGCGCTTGGCAACACTTGATCTTTATATGCAGACTGGAACGCATTCGTGTATTTACGGTTTAACTCGTTACCACGAGACTCGCCTGTTCTTTCAAGAAGTGCGGATTGTAGCTTGTCTTCCCAAGTACGAGCGGCTTCTACCAAGTTATTTTCGATTTCTTTCACGTTGTAATCTATGTTGTTGTCATCAACACGCACGATGTAATGCGTACGCGCTAGTGTTGATTCAGAGAAAAAGGTGGTGAACTCTACTTTGTCGCTAGACTTAAATGCACGGCCTAGCAGTTGTTGAGTTTCACGGCGTAACGCTGTGTTGTATCGCTCTCTTGGCACATAAACCATACAAGAGAAGAAACGACCATACACATCCTTACGCACAAATAGGCGACACATGTCACGCTCTTGAGTTTGCAAAACGCCCATTGCCACTTCAAGTAGTTCGCTTTCACGCGCCTGTACTAGCTCATCACGAGGATAGGTTTCAAGAATATTGAGTACCGCTTTGTATGCATGTGTGCCTTTTGCAAAGTCACATTGCTCCATGATACGGTTAATCTTACTCTTAAGTACCGGAACATCTACTGCACTGTTGTTGTAGAAACTAGATGAGAACAAGCCGATGAAACGGTCTTCGCCAATCACGTTACCTTCATCATCAAAACGCTTGATACCAACATAGTCGATATACGCTGGTCTATGAACGCGTGAAAGTGAGTTCGTCTTGGTTAAGATCAGCAAGTTGTTACTACGTGCTTCTTTGCGCGCAACTTCAGGCAATTCAGACAATAAACGACTGTGGTCATCACCTGAGTTTTTCATCAGTCCGAGACTTGTGCCTTCAACTGGCTTCAGCTCATAGTCACCTTGAACTGGAGTCAAATCATATTGGCGGTAGCCCATAAAGGTAAAGTTGTCGCTAACCAGCCAGTCTAAAAACTCGACGGCTTCAGCAACTTCTTCTTTTGAACAACTATAATGACGAGTCGGCAGCTCTTTACTTACGCTCACCAATTTATCGCGAATTGGTAGCCAATCAGCAACCGCAACAGAAACATCATTTAAGACAGATTCAAGCTCAGCTGTAAAATCAGCGATCACCGAATCATCTGTTTGCCTGTCGATTTCGATAAAGAATACGGTCTTAGTAGACGTAGATTCTTGTTCTGCTTTTAAGTTAGAAACTGCGGTGATTGCACCAGCGTCATTTCTTTGTAACTTAAGTGGAGAATGAAGTAATAGGTGAGAGACTATGTTTTTGCGATTCATCGCCATGCGTACTGAATCAACCAAAAACGGCATATCTTTAGCGATTATCTCGACAATCGTATGCGATGATTGCCATCCATCCTTTGCAACCTCAGGATTAAAAACGCGAATGACGGCATCGTCAGACTTGTTTTTATCAAGGGCATTCCAAAGGCTCAATGCTGCGCCGTATAAGTCACTGTCGTTACGATGTGCCAAATCCTCTTTAGACATATTGCTGTACAAGGTTTTGGCAAACGTTTCGACAAGTGACACTTTGTCAGCATGGACTTTCTTATGGATAAGCTTGCAGACGTTATCTAGGATAACAGAAGCTGTGCCTTCATTTTGTGTCATTATGTGTTCCTTAATCTATACCACCTTTGAACGGTAGATTATTTGTACAGCCATTTATTAGCGTGGAGTCAGGTAAATTCTAACCTTTCTGACGCTAATAAACAGCCTTTTTGACGAAAACATTTCAAGCTTTTCAGCTGTTTGCTCATCTATTCACAAAAAATAGATATAAATCGCCAATACCAAATAAAAAGGAGCACAATTATTCACATTATTTTTTCTGGTCAGACCAGATGAGCGTTCCAATTGCCGGTAAAAGCAGCACAGCACCCAGCATATTTACCAAGAACATGAAGGTTAAAAGGATACCCATATCAACCTGGAACTTAAGCGCAGAGAAAATCCATGTGCTTACTCCAATAGCCAGCGTGATACCAGTAAACAGTACCGCACTGCCTCGTTCAGCAAGCGCATTTCTATAGGCCGCAGACAACGGCATACCTTGCTTAAGCTGTCCCATCATTGAGGATAGAATATAAATGCCATAATCGACACCTATTCCCACACCCAAAGCAATTACCGGTAACGTCGATACCGTTAAACCGATTTCAAGCTGCACCATAAGCGCTTGAGCCAGCGTTGATACCACATACAGAGGTAGTACCACTGCGATAGTCGCTCGAACGCTCCTAAAGCTCGCTAAGCATAACAGGATCACGGCACCGTACACGTATATCATCATAGGGACCTGTGCCTCAGAAACAGATTCATTTGTCGCCGCCATTACACCGATTGGACCAGACGCCAACTTAAAGGCAACGTCATCAGTTCCCTCTTCTTCTGAGAACGCTTTGATCTTTGCAATCACATGGTCGATAGATTCCGCCTTATGATCTTCCATAAAGATGATAATAGGCATCACCGAACAATCACCGTTAAGCAGTCCTGAGCTTGTCTCTACTCGAGAGGTAGCTTGAACTAGAGAAGCAGTATTTCTTGGTAACGTCTGCCATTTTAAGTTACCTTCGTTGTACCCAGCATTAACCGCTTGTGCAACAGAGCTCAAAGAAACTGCCGATTGTACACTGGCCAAATTTTCTACGCGCCATTGGAAACGACTAATACGCTCCATTGTATCGTGCTCAGTACAAGCCGCAGGTGTCGCTTCGACAATGACCTTTAAGATGTCAGAAGAAATGGCATAACGGTCTGAGATAAGAAAAGTGTCTTGGTTGTATCTGGCATCTTCATGTAGCGCCGGTGCACCAGCATGTAAATCACCAATACGCATCTTTTCAGATTGCCAATAGCCAAATGCGAACAGTACTGCACTGATAAGTAAGATAATTCTGGCTACTTTTTTGTCTGTGGTTTTCACCAAGCACTCTCGCATTGCCTCAAACATACCATGGCTGGCGTTTTTACCATCACCAAGTCGTTTGATATTTGCGGACTCAAAGAACGACGCCATCACTGGAAGCAGTATCAAGTTGGTAAAGATGATAACCGCAACCCCTAAACTGGCAGTAATAGCAAGTTCACGAATAATGCCGATGTCGATTGCCAGTAAGGTTAAGAAGCCAACGGTGTCCGACAGTAGAGCAATACCACCAGGGATAAGTAATGCTTTAAAACTCGCTTCAGCAGCCACTTTACAGCTTACCCCTTCCGCTACTTTTTTACCTATCGCGTTGATCATTTGCACACCGTGACTCACGCCAATGGCGAACACTAAGAAAGGCACCAAAATAGACATGGGATCAACACCAAAACCCAAAGTACTGAGTAAACCCATCTGCCAAATCACAGCAATAAAAGAACAGGCGATAGGTAATAAGGTTAGCTTAAAGCTCTTACAAAACATCCAAACCATAATAAAGGTAAAAGCAATCGCTAATGCAAAGAAGAGCACTACGCCTTTCGCGCCATCAGCAATGTCACCAGCCATCTTTGCAAAGCCAATGATATGGATACTCACCTTATCAGTGCTAAGTGGCGCTCTGACCTCAGATTCTAGTTTTTGCGCAAAAGCTAAGGTATCAAGTTTCTCTTGAGTTTGCGGGTCGGTTTCCATTAACTGTGCGGTTACCATGGCACATGAATAGTCGCTTGCAACCATACGACCCACAACTTTTGCTTTTTCAATGTTCTGCTTTACAACCGCTAGGCCTTGTTCGGTGGGTTGGAAATTAGCAGGAATAATAGGCCCACCAGCAAAGCCGTCTTCCACAACTTCAACAAATCTTGCACTAGGAGCAAAGATTGAGTTTACCAATGGGCGATTAACGCCCGGAATAAAATAAAGCTGATCATGCACCGCTTTTAGCTGAGTGAAAAATGGCTCATTAAAGATGTCACCATCTTTATCACAAACAGAAATAAGAATACTATTTGCACCACCAAACTGTTTTTCGTGCTTCAGGTACACCTTCATGTATTCATGATTTAGTGGAATATTTTTGTTAAATGAGGCATCGAGCTGAATTTGTGTGGCTTTGAAGCCCAAAAATACCGTCGTCAGTACGAAAAAAGACACGACGCTAATACGATGCCTAAAGATGGCGTATACCAATTGATTTAAAAACGCTTGCATTAGTTGTTCACCTCTACCTCAGCAATCCCCTGCTCCGTCGCTAGAATTAGCTGATTCTTTTTAACCACACCTGCTAAAATAGAGTGGCCATTTTTTAGTTGTTTTGAGGTTAGCTTACCTGCTTTCAACGTGAATATTACGCCGCTGTTAGCAAACATATAGGTCACATTATCTTTGTGGGCAATGCTATTTATTGTCGCTGTTTTTTGAGTATCGAGCTGTACTATTTGCTGTACATTGCCAATAAATGCGTTGCCTCTAAGGCCCGCAACAATAAGTTGGTTGTCAGAGGTTTGATCAACAGCGAAAAATGATCCGCGATAAAAAGACTCAAATTTTTGCCATGTCTTTCCCAAGTCATCACTTTGTGCCACAAGTCCCATTTCACCGGCAAGGTACATCATGCCTTCGGCGATTAACAGACGATTAAAATGGGGAAGAATAAACGCCGTTTCTTGTTCGTATGCCGCGGGGTCTTGCTCTTTTAAATCGGCTAAATAGTCGACATCGTCGGGGTGAACAAATTCACTGATAAAACGTTTTGTCCAGGATTCACCACCGTCCGTGGTTTCAAAAAACATTCCATAAGCGCCCACAGCAAAGCCGTGTTGCTGGTCAATAAACTCAATATCAAGACAAGGCTTTTCCAATGTTGGTAGATATTGTTTTAGCGCCCATGTTTTACCACCGTCTGTGGTTTTGATTATGCTGGCGTCGTGGCCACACGCCCAACCAATATCTTTGCCTTTGAATGTCACAGAGGTCAACAGTGATTGAATTGGCACCTCTGCCTGCGTCCAGTTTTGCCCTTCTTGTTTAATAATTATTGTGCCGTGTTTACCTACCGCAATTAACGCATCACCGTTATCTGTAATATCTGTGAAAAGCGTTTGCTCTGGGTGAGCGACCATCAGGGCTGATTTTGCTGAAATCTGATCGCTACTTTCGGCTACTGCTACATGCGCCATAGTTAAAATCGAGGCTGCTACTAACTTCTTCATCATGAGAAAACACTCGAGTTGTGAGAGGAAAGGAGGAAGAAGGCTGAAGCGAGGTTGCTTCAGCCTGATAATATTTGATTAACGGCGACCCTCACGGCGCAGCGCACCCTGAGTAAACTCGTTATCGTTGAAAGACTGACTGAAGTCGTACATGTCTTCTTCGTTATCTAACCCAATCGCAAGGTAGCGACGAGAGTTTAGATCATGATAGACATCCAACGTACTCCAATGTGTCGGCACTTCGTAGTAATTAAGACCATGTGCCATCGCGACGCGATACATCTGATCACGGTTATCATAGATATCCGTTACGTGGATTTGCCAGCTATCTTCATCAATATAGAACACACGCTTTTTATAAATATGGCGAGTGCCTTCTTTCAGGTTAGCTTCGACTACCCATACACGGTGTTTTTCATAACGTACGTGTTCAGGGTTGATGTGGCCAGCCATCAAGATATCATCATACTTCAACTTGTCACTATGTAACTTATAGCTGTTGTAAGGGATATACATCTCTTTTTTACCAACTAGTTTCCAGTCGTAGCGGTTTGGAGAGCCGTTAAACATGTCAAAGTCATCTGTTGTACGTAAGCTATCTGACGCAGTTCCTGGTGCATCATATGCAACGTTTGGCGCACGTCTTACACGACGCTGACCTGCGTTATAGGTCCAAGCCTGGCGAGGTGTCAGAATTTGGTCCATGGTTTCATGTACAAGCAGTGCCGTACCAGCAAGACGTGCAGGCTCTGTCACTTGCTGCTTAAACTTAAACAGGATATTTGACTCTTGTAATGCTTCAGGCGTTGCGTCTGTTGCAGAGTACTTAACCAATAACTGCTCATCGAAACCAATAATGTTATAAGCACCTGACTCCGTCGGCATCGCTTGGCCACCGAAACGTGCAATCGACAAGCCACGGAAACGCAATAGGTGGTTCCAGATAGCTTCTAATCCATCTTTTGGCACCGGAAACGGAATACCGATAGCAGTATTTTTAATGCCGTTACCACCTTCGATAAGCTCTGCTGTAGATGCATATTTCTTCGTTGCATCGTACACAAACTGTGGATAAGAAGCGCTGCGTCTAGTTGGGTAAATGTTCATTTTGAACGTTTCTGGATACGTTTCAAATAGTGCAATTTGACCTGGGCTTAGCAGTGACTTGTATTTATCTAAATTTGATTTATCAATTGTGAACAATACTTTGTCATCAGCAAATGGATCTGGATGGTGCATGCCCACTTCATAACCAGCTGGCGGCGCTGTGATCCCACCATTCCAAGCCGGAATGCTGCCATCAGCATTACCCGCTTTCTCTGCACCGATAGGCGTCAAGTCTTTACCTAAACGTGCAACTTCGTCAGCGCTCATTTTAGCCATAGCGCTGCTGGCAGACAGCATTGTAATTATTGTTGCTGCGATAAACGTAGGTTTTCTAAACATATCGAAAGCCCTTAAATTGAATACTTAATGTTGAATGAGATGAAATCACGGTCCGCAAAGGTATTCGTCTTACCACCACCCCAAAACGTGTTATAGCCAAAATCAAATGACCACGAATTTAGGTAGTTAAAGTTAAGATTAATGCCTAGCGATTTACGATCCTCAATGAATAAGAACATAGGATCTGGGGTGATACCGTTAACATCATGTGAGAACACTACGCGTGGAGAAAAATTCACACCACTGAATAGGTTGTTATACTCACCCTTAGCAATAAGGCGATAGCCCCATGCAGAAGCCGACGGGAATGGGTTGGTTTCTGGACCATTTGAAACCGCTTGGTGGATAAGATTGTAATCTCGGCCTGAAAGCCCCTCAATCGTGCCACTTCGGCCAGTACCTGAAACATTCAAACGAAGTTCATCGTACTCTGGCATGTCTTTGATGGTAACAGCACCTACTTCACCAACCACTGCCCAGCTATCTGCACCTAGCGATGGTCCGAACAAATGTGTTGCAGTAAACTGTGCTTGAATAGTGTCTCGCAAAATATAACCTTGTGCGACTTCACCAGGACCCACATAAGCGATATCGTCCCCTTGACTAAGCTGAGATAAACCAGCCAAATCATCACGCAGACCCGCAGCGGCTAACTGCTCAACCATACCTGCGTAAAGTAGTTCAACGTCATCTATCTGCAGTGGTTCATCTTGTCTATATGCCACTTCACCAGCAAATGCGGTTTCACCAATCGCAGTATTAAAACTTAAACCATACAGCTTGATGTCTTCAGGGTAGGTAATTTGCGCTTGAGTAAAGGCGTTTAGGTTAGTGATATTATCTGCCGTAATTTGGTTCTGTGCGATATAAGCTAAGTCAGCCATAATCGCTTGACCTGTAAAGTTAGAAGCTTTACCAGAAATCAAAGGTCTGCGGCTATGGTAATTAATGTAATACAAACCAAATTCAGTGTCGTTTAGCTCTGGAGAGAAAATACCTAAGCGTAAACCGTACTGACCACCATCATCAGGTTCGCTCTTACCGTTATTCCCTTTTCCTTTAAGTGCCACTCTTGTCGGATAAGCCATATACATGGAAGCTGCGGCACTACCCACAGCCTCAGCTGTTGGTACTACGCCTTGCGCAACCAACGCGGCCGTCGCATCAGCATATAAGCTGTTTAACGCATCCGTTAAGTGATATAAATCGATATCAGGATTTGAGGTAAAACCAAGCTGAACATTTTGCATATAACCATTTTCAGATGCAAAATCATTGGTTGAGAAGTAACTACCTGTTGCCGGCAATCTGGTTTCATGCCATTGATACTGATAAAAACCTTCAAGGTTGACGTTTTCAGACAAACCAATCGACGCCCAAAGCATACCTACAGGGATAAAGGCTTCTTTTACTTCAGAGCCAGGAGCTTTCAAACGGTCAATATCCACTGGGTTGACGTTAATGCCATGGGAAATAAGCGTACTTTCACCCCAGTTAACTACTTGCTGACCTAAACGCACTGAGAGCGGGTTTTTGCCATCATTGAGGTCAAAATCTGCCCAAACAAATGCATCTAGCAAGCGTAAATCAGAACAGACTTGTTTTCTGGTATCGTCGTCTTCACACGGGTCAACTTTTTTGCCTGAAACAGGGTTGCTATACGCAAAATCCCCATCTTCCATTGCAAAGTCGTAGAAATACATGAAACGAGTGAACAAACCATAGTTATCTTTGGTAATTGCTAAATCATGGGTACCTTTTATCAACTGAGAGAAAGTATCTCCAGAGTCAAAATTTAGGTTACCAGCATCACCATTATTTGAATAGGCCCCCTGTTGTGACCAGATTTGTGACGAAGAATAGATGGTGTTGCCAGTGGTTGCTTTATAACCATCCCAGTTAAACTGTGGATGATTACTTTTACCGATGAAATCAAAGTTACGATCTTCAACGCGAATGCTTTGACCATAAGAAAAAGTCGAATCGAAGGTAATTTCGAAATCACCAACCTCAAAACTGGCCGCGTGTACTGACGTGGCGGCAGCTCCCATTACTGCCGCGCTAAGACCGAGCATGATTTTGTTTTTCACAAAGAGCGATCTTTTTATCATTATTTCTCCCCCTTTTGGCGGGTCATGTCTAGAGCTTAAGCTCTTAGAGTTATTGTTTTTTGTTGTCTAAACGATAGAAGCGAAACCGCGAAAATACAAATACTGCTCCACTAAATCAACGCTTTTTCGCCTCTAGGGGCGTATTTTACTCTTGGTAAGACGTCCTACCAGATAATTTATAACACGTATTTCAAGCTTATAACAAACTCATTTAACAAAAATAAAATATGTTTTGCAGTTCTACTTCGATTAAGTGACTTTTTCTAACGATAGAAACTTATTGCTATCATCCAAGATGAGACGGAATCTGCCCCTGATCCCAATTGATGAAATAAAGGGGCGAATACGCTCTGCGGGGAAGCGAATACTCTTCCCCCCATCTTCAATCACTTGCACTGAAGTATAGTGCCCGTAGTAGTAACCGAGGCACTTGTCGTAGCTCAGATCCATGTAAAAGAAGTACTCTTTCATCTACTGCGCCAGCGCCTTCTCTACCTTTTCATATAAGTCGTCGCTCAAGCCTTCTAAGTTAGCCAAACGGCTCAACTGCGCGCGCATCAGCTGTTGGCGTGTTTCATCATAACGCTTCCATGACATGAACGGCGTAATCATACGAGACGCATTTTGTGGATTGATACTGTTTAGCTCCACTAGTAGGTCTCCCAATAACGCATAGCCCTTACCATCTGTACGATGGAATTGCGCAGGATTAGTTCTTGCGAAGCTTCCTATCAATGCGCGAACACGGTTAGGATTGCCTTTGTCAAAACAAGGATGCGCATAAAGCGTATTTATATTCGATATCACCTCATCATTAGGTAAGCTTGCACTTAATGCAAACCATTTGTCCATGACTAGACTATCGTGACGCCATTGACTATCAAACTGACTGAACAAACTTTCCATCTTTGTGTGCTGGGCGGCGACAGCCGCTTTTAATGAGCCCAGCTTAGTGGTCATATTGTTTGATGAAAATTGACTATCGAGGGCGCTGTCAACACTATCAGAGTCTGTTTTCGCTAAGTAATAAAGCGCTTTATTTTTGAAGGCTCTGATCGCAACATCCTTTGCTTCTAGTGAGCCTGAGTCTTGTAAAGACAAATAAGCGAGTTCAAACACCGATTGGAGTGATTGTGCAATTTGCATTTCAAATGCATCGGAAATTGAAACGAGCTTATCTACTGGGATAATTTCAAATTGACCGGCTAGCGTGTCGAATGTAGGTAAGGTCAAAAGCTCAGCCAGTAGTGCAAGATCTCCTTCTAACGTTTCCACTAATGAGGACAACGCGCCGAGGACTTTTGAATCCAGTTCGTTATCACCTGACGTAACCGCTCGCTTAACTTCAATCATAAAGATTTGCTGTATTGCTTCCCAACGAGCGTAATCACTCCGCGCAAAACGCAATATGTGTAACAACTCATCAATGCTGTAGCGGTATTCCATAATCACTGGTGCTGAGAAATCTTCAAGCAATACAGGAACCGGCTTGCTTGTAACTCCCCCAAACTCAAACCGCTGTTCAAATTCAGTAATATCTAACGCTCGTTGTATGTCTCCGTGCTTCGTTACCAAGGGGATGCTTTCACCTTGCTCATCCAAAAGCTCTAGCTTAAATGGAATATGCAGTGGCGCGCTCACAGGGTCGCAATCAGCATGGCGTTGGCTCACCGTAATTGCATATGTTTGAGTCTGTTTGTCATACTCGGTTGCCACTTTTACTCTTGGCGTACCAAATTGCTCGTACCATAGTTTAAATTGCGTTAAATCGACACCAGAGGCGTCCATCATTGCATTAACGAAATCATCACACGTCACTGCTTGTCCATCATGACGTTCAAAGTAGAGCTTCATCCCTTTTTGGAAGTTTTCTTCCCCCAGCAAGGTATGCATCATGCGGATGACTTCAGCGCCTTTGTTATAAACAGTCACGGTATAGAAGTTATTCATTTCAATAACTTGCTGTGGCCTTATTGGGTGTGCCATTGGTCCCGCATCTTCCGCAAACTGATGCGTACGCATCGCCATTACTGCGTCGATACGGTTTAGGCCTCGAGAACCTAAATCGCAGCTAAACTCCTGATCTCTAAATACAGTTAGGCCTTCTTTTAAACTAAGTTGAAACCAATCTCGGCAAGTAACCCGGTTCCCTGTCCAGTTATGGAAGTATTCATGTCCAACTATCGATTCAATAGTGTGAAAGTCTCGGTCTGTCGCAGTTTCTTGGCTTGCCAACACACAGGCACTGTTAAAAACATTTAGGCCCTTGTTTTCCATTGCCCCCATATTGAAAAAATCAACTGCGACAATCATGTATATATCGAGATCGTATTCCAAATCGAACCTTGTCTCATCCCATTCCATGGCTTTTTTTAGTGACGTCATAGCATGGGGAGCTTTATGTAAATTGCCTTTATCGACAAATAGCGCCAACTTCACTTCTCTACCCGATTTAGTGATGTAGTTGTCTTCTAATACATCAAAATCGCCGGCAACCAAGGCAAACAAGTAGCTTGGTTTTTTATGTGGATCGTGCCATTTTGCAAAATGTCTACCATCACTTAGGCTCCCTTCTTCGACTTTATTACCATTTGAGAGTAAGTAACGATACTTTGATTCACCAATGATAGTCACCGTGTAAGTCGTCAATACATCCGGTCTATCCATGAAGTAGGTGATTTTTCTAAAACCTTCTGCTTCACATTGCGTGCAGTATGCGCCATCAGAGAGGTATAAGCCTTCAAGCGACGTATTCGTTTGCGGTGAAATCTTAGTGACAATTTTGAGCTCAAAAGCCTCTGGCAAGTTAGAAAGGATCAATTCAGAATCGGATTTTTCAAGGCTTTGCCATTCTTTACCATCTATCTGACAAGACACCAATTCTAAGTCGACACCATCCAATATTAATTGTGTCGCATCGCCTACCGCGACAAACTGACTTACTGCAGTCACAATGGTATTTCTTGGGCTTAACTCAAAGGTCAAACAAAGCGCATCAACGGTATGGCTTGGTGCAAGGTAATCTTTAAGAAATTTAGCTTGTGGTTTTTGAGTCATATATAGTCCTTACAAAAACGCCCCAAAAAGGGGCGAGTGATAAAACAAGTTTGATATCGCCAATTCTAAGGATAGGCGTTTTATTTCTATTTGACCTGTTGGAAAAGGCCTGAGCAAGATTGCAAATGCGCTACTTTACGCTCGGCCTACTTTCTCATTTGGTTCTTCCGCGTTTACCGTTGGTGGCGTAATCTTGAGGATCTTGATACCGAGATACGCGTAGATAACAGCCAGCACAGGATTGATCAAGTTAAAGAACGCGTACATGGCATAATCAAACGGATTGATCAGCAGTACACTTTGCATATATGCGCCGCAGGTGTTCCAAGGGATCAGTGGACTGGTGATTGTGCCACCATCTTCCAGCGTACGAGAGAGGTTTACACTCTTCAAACCGCGCTTTTTGTATTCTTCTTTGAACATACGGCCAGGGACAACAATCGCGATGTACTGATCCGCTGCAACTAGATTTGTACCAATACAAGTTGCAATAGTCGAGGCAATCAGTGAACCCGTGCTTTTTGCAATTTTAAGAATGCTACGTACGAAGACATCAAGTAAGCCAGTTTTTTCCATAATGGCACCAAACATCAATGCTGTCATCACCAGCCAAGTTGTCGTTAGCATTGATGACATGCCACCGCCACTTAACAAGTCGTCCATTTTTGCATCGCCTGTTTGCAACGCAAAACCATCAAAGAAAGTCGCCCACACTAATTTCACATAACCTACTAACTCACCTTGGCTAGCGTCAATTTGGCTTGCAATTAGATCACCTTGAAACAGCACTGCCCATATAGCCCCAATCACCGCGCCAATTGAAATCGCCGGAAAAGCGGGCATTTTCTTGATAGCAAGCCCAAGTAGCACCAGCAAAGGAACTAGCATTAATAGATTAATGTTGAAATTAGTTTGCAGTATCGACACTATTTCATCTATTCGCCCCGCTTCGCTTGACACTTCAGCATTAAAGCCCATTACGATAAATATGATGAGTGCAATTACGAAGCTCGGCACAGTAGTCCAAAGCATATGTTGAATATGATCAAACAAATCACTACCCGCGACCGCAGGCGCTAGGTTTGTGGTTTCAGATAGTGGGCTCAACTTATCTCCAAAATAAGCACCTGAAATCACTGCACCCGCAGTAACGACTTGATCTAAGCCAAGCCCCGTCGCCACGCCTAATAGCGCCACACCTATGGTTGCAGCTGTTGTCCACGAGCTGCCTATACTCATCGCCACAATTCCACAAATCAAACAACTCGCAGCATAAAACCAACTTGGATTGATAATTTGCAGACCATAGTAGATCAGCGTAGGAACGGTACCGGACAATAGCCAAGTACCTATTAAAGCACCAACCATCAGTAAAATGATAATAGCGCCAAGAGAGATAGTTATCCCCTTGATCATCGCTTCTTCAAGCGTCTTCCACGTAAAACCATTTTTTAGGCCAACAAGCGCCGCAGTGAATGTTGCAAAAAGCAAGGCTATTTGGTTTGGACCCGATGATGAATTGTCACCATAGAGGTACACCGCAGCACCTAGCAAAGCGACCAACAAAGTGATCGGAATAAGAGCGTCAATAAATGACGGCTGTTTTTGTTGTTTCAAAAGGAATACTCCTACGCACGACGACCCATGCTTATAATTATTTTATTTGCAGTATACCGCTTTGAGCCGTTTTGAGTAGCTAGGTTGCCAGTGGTCGAGCCACGCACCATTCTCAAAAAGCCTCAAAAGAGTATCAGCTTAGAAA
>NZ_JAKEVK010000350.1:0-2199 GCF_022398435.1 Pseudoalteromonas sp. Isolate6
TTTTTAACTAAATATAACTCCCCTGACTGGATAATAGTTGTGTAATTTGAATATAAAGAAAAAGAGCCTGCGCTTACAGACTCTTTGATGCGAGATAATTATCTTAATGATTAATTAACTATTTGGCCTCTTAACTCACCACCTGGATTTGCTGGTGTGTGCACATTTACATAGTGACCACCGCCTGCCAGAATCGCAAATATTTCCGCTGTCAGTGCTGCATTGGCTGGAGCCATCCAACGATTGGCATCACTACTATCTTGCATTAATGCCAGTAACACAGGGCCGTTTTCACCAGCAATACCTGTATGTATGTGCGCAGCGGTTGCATCGGCAACACCTGAAGTGAGGACTTGTAATTCAAGGCCGAAGCCGTTTCGATTTACCAAAGCATATCCACTACCAGTGGCTGTGGTTGTAACGGCTGGGACTTCTTGCTCGCCACTCAATGGAAAGGCTACCAACGTGTAGTTGTCAGTGAGGATCTGACCACGGAGTTCACCACTCGGATTTGCTGGTGTATGCACATTAACATAGTGACCGCCTGATGCGAGTACTGCAAAAATCTCGGCATTGATCATGGTGTTGTCTGGCGTCATCCATACATTCATATCATCGGTGCTTTGTTCAAGGCCAACTAAAACATCACCATTCATGCCGATCCGACCGGTATGAATATGTGCTGCCGTTGCATCTTCAACACCCATTGTCACTACACGAAGTTCAACTTCATAATCGTTCATGTTAACCAATGCGTAGCCGTCACCTGACGCCATTGTCGATACCGCCGGAACCTCTTGCTGACCTGAAAGCGCAAATGTAGCGAGCGCATAATTGCCGGTAAGAATTTGGCCACGTAGCTCACCATTGGGATTGCTAGGAGTATGGACGTTAACATAGTGACCACCTGATGCGAGTACCGCAAAAATCTCGGCATTGATCATGGTGTTGTCTGGCGTCATCCATACATTCATATTATCGGTGCTTTGCTCAAGGCCAACTAAAACGTCACCATTCATGCCGATCCGACCGGTATGAATATGTGCCGCCGTTGCATCTTCAACACCGCTAGTGACAACTCTGAGCTCTACTTCATAGTTATCAGTGTTAACAAGGGCATAGCCGTCCCCTGACGCCATTGTCGATACCGCCGGCACTTCCTGTTTGCCGGATAAGTCAAATGTCGCAACTGCGTAATTGTCCGTCAGGATTTGGCCGCGGATCTCACCGTTTGGCATCTCTGGCGTATGAACATTGACGTAGTGTCCACCCGAGAGCAAAACATTCAACGTCGCTTCGTCGATCATCGTGTCATCTGGCGTTACCCAGTCCGTCATTACTTCGTCGTCCTGCTCTAACACCACGAGCACATCGCCGTTCATACCAATGCGGCCAGTGTGAATATGTGCTGCAGTGGCATCATCAACGTCCATAGTGACCACGCGAAGGTAAAGCTCGCCATCGGTGCTGTCGTATGACGCATAACCATACCCCATGGCACTACTTTCATTCATTGGCACCTGTTGTGAGCCATCTAATTTGAACGTGATCACGCTTACCGTGTCAGGCACAATCTGAGCGCGTAACTCGCCGTTTGGAAAGGCTTCGGTGTGTAGATTGATATACCAATCACCGTCCAACATATCCTCAATTAGACCCTCAGACAGATCTGTGATTGGAATACTCACCTTATTATCATCTGATGCTTCAAAGGCGAATGCCACATCGCCATTTTCCCCCAAATCACCATCGTGAATATGTGCAGCACTAAAACCTTCGACGTTGCTGTAGTCGAGTGTTGCTCTGAATTGCATCAGATTTTCATCAAGCTCAACTGTTGCAGAAGCGGTTTGCATTGACGTATTCATCGGCACTTCTTGCTTTCCAGATAACATCAATTCAAAGGTCTTAGTCGCTGAAAACTCTTGGGCTGGTGGCGGTGGCGGAGGTGTAACAGTATCGTTATCGTCGTTGTCGCTACATGCCATAAGAAGCATGAAACTGGCACTTACTATAAACTTTTTCATTATACTCATCCTGTCGACTCGATTAAAAAGAATGACTTTTGTCATCCATAGCTAACCCTTACGAACAGAGCTGAATAAAAGTTCATCAAACTTGCAAAATTATTGTAAATATTTTACCTGTACCTAATAGCAATATTCACTAGACGGGATTCTGGCGAGCAAAGCATCCATT
>NZ_JAKEVK010000351.1:0-2189 GCF_022398435.1 Pseudoalteromonas sp. Isolate6
AAATTACTTTTCATAAAAGGTGAATAATGAGAAGCAAAGCAGACGATATGGCGCTTTTTGTTCAAGTGGTGCGCTCTGATGGCTTAGCTGCAGCAGGGCGAGTATTAGGGCTTTCTCCTGCGAGCATGACAGCCCGGATCAATGCACTTGAAGCGCACTATAAAACCCGTTTACTGACTCGAAACACCAGAAGTATCAAACTAACAGAAGCGGGAGAGCGGTTTTACCAAGGCTGCGTGCGAGTTATTGAGGAGGTCGCGGCCGCGGAGGCGTTATTGCAAGATGCCGATCCCGATTTGAGAGGCACACTCAAAATTGCGGCAAGCTCAGACTTTGGCCGTCAGTACGTGGTTCCCGCCGTTGCGGAGTTTGCCACGCAGCATCCACAGGTGGTGGTTAACTTGAGCTTAGGGGAGGGCTTAGTTAAATTAGTTGAGTCTGGCACTGATATCGCCATTCGCTATGGTAATTTAAATGATAGCAGTTTGATATCTAGGCCTTTGTTAAACAACCGCAGAATGCTGGTGGCCGCTCCAAACTATCTCGAACAGTATGGTACGCCAGATTGCTATCAAGCATTACAGCAACATCGTTGTCTAGTACTGGAAAGAGCGGGGCAGGCGCTAAACGATTGGTATTTTCTCGATAAAGACACGCAAGCAACCATCATTGAAACCGTGCCTACTTGTTTAGTGAGTTCAGATGGCGAAGTCCTACGAAACTGGGCTATTCAAGGACTTGGGATCACCATCAAGTCATGGCTGGATGTTCACAAAGATATTAAAGCGGGGCGATTGGTGGAGTTGTTGCCAACTCAAACATTGGGATTTAGTCCAACGGACTCAGACAAAGTCGCGCTGCAAGCGATTTATCCATCTAGGCAGTTTCAACCTCGCCAAGTCAAAGCATTTCTGGCCTTTTTTAGCGAGTATTTACAACAAATGCAGAATTGAGTTTATTTCATCGGAGTCTACCGAATTAGCCGTGCGTAAGTGATAAAGATATGCATAATAAACGCTCATATTCAAACTAACTAAAGAGGTTCAAGGATGGCAATTGGCAATATTAAACACGTAATTTTTGACGTAGGTAACGTATTTGTGAGGTGGTCACCAGAGGAGATAGTTCGGCTTACCTTTGGCAACCAATGCGACGTTGAGAGTCTAGCTAAGCAGCTGTTCCACAGTGAGATTTGGTTTGCGATTAACCGAGGCGAACTGACTGAAGCAGACACCAAGCACGCTTTTATGCAAACCTGTCACTTAACCTCAGAGCAAGCTGATGAACTGTTCTTTTATATCAAAGAATCACTGATCCCACTTTATGGCACGCTTTCACTGATGCAGCGCCTAAAGGCAGCGGGATATAGTGCATATGCCTTAACCGATAATGTGCACGAGATTGTGAGCCACCTAAAAGCGCGTCATACTTTCTGGCAACACTTTGATGGAGAAATTATTTCTGCTGAGCTTGGCTGCATGAAGCCCGGCAAAGCTATTTTTACTCACTTACTGGAGCGCTACCAACTAGCGGCAGATGACTGTGTGTTTCTTGATGATGTCTTAGCGAACGTCGAAGGTGCAAAGCAGGTTGGGTTACATGGCATTCAGTTCTTTAATGCGGCGCAAGCTGAGCGCGAGTTACGTGAGCTAGGATTAGTGTTTTAAGCAGGTCGAGACTCCAAAATAGGCCCAAGTACGGGCCTAAAAAGAATTAATCACACATATACTGTCTATTTGTGAAAGCGCAGTCGTGATCACCGTAACAAGAGATAGCACCGGTACGGCAATCGTGGCGGTTAGTCGGTACACAGTCCAAATCAGTCAAACGGTTTATACCACCACCAATTTGGGGGGTCGCTTGTGGTGTAATGGCTTGAGCATTGTTTAAGTTTTTAAGCGGCTTTTTATTCAGTTTAATTTTCATTTTTCATTTCCTTTGGGTGGTAAGAAAACATTTTAACAGCGAAGAGAGCCACAGTTATAGCAAGAACCAAATGCTTTCGTGTTGCATAACTCGGTTATTTCTCTGTCACAACCCGCGGTTAAATAACCTCCCGCGATGTTTGGTGTTTGGGCTTTTTCCAAGTCAGCAGTATGGTTCAGTTGTTTTATCTTTCTTTTTGTTAGTGTTAACTTCATCTTATTTTCCTTATTGTGAAAGCTTGAATTGTCGTACAAAAAATAAAC
>NZ_JAKEVK010000352.1:0-2175 GCF_022398435.1 Pseudoalteromonas sp. Isolate6
GCTTATACACATAATTATTCACAGTTATGCCTCTGGAGATCAAATTTTTACTAAGTAAGATCAAACTGTTATGCACAGATGGTATAAGATCAAGTGCTTTAAGGTATGTATAGATCTGATCTCTACCTAGCATAGATCAGATCCTTACTAATTAATGGTGGAGTTTTCCACAAGTACGTCAGGTTTGTCGTTGTAAGTCCGCTAAATAAGCCTTAATCAAAGGTTTTTCAGCGTTAATTTTACCTTAGTTAGTAAAAACTTGATCTGAAAATAGGCCCTACCTAGTAAAACAATGATCCCAACAAAAAAAGTTACTTCGGATCACTTTTTTACTAACTTTAATCATTAACTTTTTCTGTCGAATATGTTGTTATTAGACGTCATGAAAATTTGGAAGTAAAACAATGAGCCGGAAGGTGAACATCTCTGTTGACAATTTGCCTGATTCACTTCGTGGACAGATCCATGGTGTAGAAAGTGCAATCGATAACGAAAGTTTGGCGTTGTTTACGGATAATAAAGATGTTCGAGTATCTTTAGAAAATGCCGCCCATGGGTTAAGGGCTTATTCTAACACCTTTAATCATTACGATTTATGGGGACGTTTTGTTCGTTCGGGGCATAAAAAATTACCGTTAGAAGAAGCGCCTAAAAAAACGATCGTAACGAGAAAAATATCTGAAAAAGTAGATGGTATTCTATACGAAGGTGAGATAAAAATTACGCCTGCTGTTGTTAGTACTAAAAAAGACGGTGATGACGAAGAGTTTTTAGTTTGGCCATCTGACCGCGAAGAAAAGGTCGAGCGCGCGCTGATCCGCCTAGCTTCCAAAGGCAAGATTGTTAAAATAAATTTTAAGTCCGGTATTCAATACGCAGTTATTTTTTCAATGAACGAGCTTGCTCAAGAATTAAAAGCTGTTGGTCAATCAATGCCTTATCCGCAAATTAAAGAATCTTTGGAAGCCCTTCAAGGTTCTAAACTTTCGTTCAAATATACGGCCACCGATACTAAAAACCCAAGTATTGATGATTCATTTTACGAATCAAACATGAATTTTCTGTCGTCGCTACACTTTAGTGGAAAAAAAGGGCAGGGCGGGAACATCAAATGTGTTGCATGTTTAAATGCATTTGTTCATAACATGATCGATAACTTGGAGTATAAAGGTTATTATTTCAACAGTGCTCAAGAGTTAAAACGTGGTTTGTCTCGTTGGATGATGCTACGTTTGTATCATCTATGGCGTTATGCAGCCCCAGGTAAAACTTATCACTTTCGCCTAATTTCAATTATGGAAAAATACGGCTCAATTTATTCTGATGATGAAATTACAGAGAATAAATTGAAGGCACTTCGTCGTGATATGACCACAACAATGAAAGATTTGATCGAGAAAGGGGCAATATCCGAATACAACATTTCAAATGTTAAGGATGAAAAATCCGGAAAAATCGTTGATTATGTGTACGAAATGCACCCATCTGCTCAATTCTGTGACGAAATATTGGCTCTCAATAAACACCATAAACGTATCGAAATTCAAGGTGGTAAACGTATCGTCGAAAATGTTGAAGTAATTGATGAAGATACATTAGAAGAAATCGTTAAGAAATAAGATTTTCTGTTTTGGCTAGGATAGTATTTCTAGCCAAAATAAAGAACTTTGGTATCAAAGCTAATTTCTATTTCAACGGAGGATACTTTCCGAGCGAAATTTATCGCCACCCAATTCTTCAAAAAGATGGAGTCTGAAGAGCTAAAAGTCTTCTTGAAATTTTCTGCGGTGAAAAAATACTGCCATCAATATATCCTGAAACTACATCAGCGGATCAAGTCAATTCTCTAGTCCTTGGGAGATCTAATAAGTATATCGATAATTCAAATTTTCCTATTTAGAACAATAAAATAGAAAAACTCTGTTATCCAACAGAAGTTGATTTTTTAGTGATTTCTAGATGCGAGTCCGTAGGCGATAAGCTATTTCAGAGCTTAACACGTAATGATAAATCAAAATTTAACCTGAAGAAATTTAGTACTTAATCTGTGAAGATAACGATTTCATTATAGTCTTATAATACCAAGTAGTCTTGATACTTGTTCAATTTGAAGGAGCAAATCTGATGCTAACTGCGTTAAAAATTTCTCATTTAGAACAACTAAATAGCAAAATT
>NZ_JAKEVK010000353.1:0-2154 GCF_022398435.1 Pseudoalteromonas sp. Isolate6
AATATAAGTATATTAAACAATTGCTTAGCCTTTATTTTGAGTGTTTGTTAAGAGTTGTAGAAGTACAAAATCCTGATATTGCACGCCATATTAAGTCGTTATAGGTAATCTTGGGTTAAATCGATAACAAGGATAAAGATGATGTATTCAAGTTTTCTCACTCATGTGGCCACTTGCCTGGCTTTTAGTAGTTTGTTTATCGCGCAGCCTGCAAAGGCTGAACCTATTCGGGCGCTGACATCAACGAGCGAACAAGCGCATGTTGCTCAGCAACTAAATGTTCAATCCCCAGTGGATTATCTAAATACACGGATAAATGCACTAGCGTTGGTACGCAGCAAAAATTGGCAACAGGCGTTACCACAACTACAAAAGCTCACTAGGTCGTATCAAGATGACGGAGACACTTGGTATCTATTGGGATTAACGCAAATACAATTAGCGCAATATGAGCAAGCTATCATTGCGCTGAAAAAGGCGTTGTCACTGGGCGTAAACCTAACCAATGTACCTACTGGTTCACGCCCCTCAAATGACATTATGATAAAGATTGCAGGCGCGTATGCCGCGCTAAGTAAAGTGGATGAAGCTAATGAGTGGCTGAGTAAGTCTTTGTCAGCGCGGTATGACGAACGCAGTAGCTTAGCAAATAAAAGTGTTTTCGACCCCATCAAAGGTAACCAGCAATTTCAGCACCTTACAGGTAATTATAAAGACACTTCGCTCACCCGAGAGCAACAGTGGAATGCGGATTTAGATTTCTTACTCTCAGAAATTAAGCGATTGCATGTTAACGAACAGGCAAGTAACAACCCGGATTTAATTACATTGGCAAATAATTTGCGCTCAGATATACCCAAGTTAACTGATCAGCAAATTGTCTTCGGTATGATGCAAATGATAGGCAGGCTTGGTAACGGGCATAACTTTATCGTACCGACCTTCGGAGAAAAAGGGAATTTCACTCGTTTGCCAGTGCAGTTTTATGCCTTTATCGATGGCCTTTACATTGTTGATGCTGAAGCTGAGTTTAGTGATTTAATCGGCCATAAAGTCACAGCCTTTGGACAAACACCAACCGCAGAAGCAATGGCGAAAGTTGCCGAAATTAATCCACGAGATAATGAAATGCAGCAGCTTTGGCTTGCGCCTTATTACCTCGCCATGCCCGAAGTACTCGCAGGACTAGAGTTAAGCGATGCGTCAAATGAGGCGTCTATCACGGTAGAAAATGCACAGAATATGCAAAAGACCATTCGCCTTAGAGGTCGAACATTTGAATTTCGCGGCTTTCCGACTTTGCCAGAAAATCATCAAAAAAGCCCACAATATCTGCAAAACGTCACTAAACCTTATTGGTACGAAGTGGATAAAAGCAATGGGATTTTGTACGTACAGTTTAATGCCGTTGCACAGATGAAAACGCAGTCGCTAGCGCAATTTAGTGCGGAGTTGATAGAGAAAATAAAACACGCTGAAGTAAGCCACTTGGTGCTGGATTTACGACACAATAGTGGTGGCAATGGCTCCATCTTACCACCATTACTAAAGGCACTTATTTATTTTGAAGCGGCAAAGCCAGCAGGCAAGTTATTTGTAGTGATGGGACGTAATACCTTTTCAGCAGCGCAAAACCTCTTAACCAATATCGATAGTTTTACCAATGCAATCTTGGTTGGAGAACCAAGTGGCTCTCGGCCAAATCATATTGGTGAAGCTGGAAGGTTCCGTTTACCGTTCAGTGGGGTGTTTGGGCTCGTTTCGTCGCAGTTTCATCAAACTTCTCGCGCAGAAGACCACCGTATTTGGATTGCACCACATATGCCGGTATTGCCAGACTCTGCAAGCTACTTCAATGGTGTAGATCCCGCCATGAAAGCCATTTATAGTGTATTGGATAAAAACGTCGATGGTTTGAGTAAGTAACCAACCATTGCGTTAGTTGAGCGCTTTTTTAGGTCAAACCATAAAAGGAAGTGGCATAAATGATAATTCCGGCAGCGTTATTGTTGCCGGTGTTTTTTGAGTGGGTTGTTTTCTTTGTGATTGCCGCTTTGCTGTATTTCTCCGTTTAAGTGCATGCGCAGACTATCTCAAACGTAAGCCTGCAAAAAGAGGGACGAGGGGTGCTATCAATTCCTGAACCGTTATGCT
>NZ_JAKEVK010000354.1:0-2125 GCF_022398435.1 Pseudoalteromonas sp. Isolate6
GGTTTATATCATCTCAATTTGTGGAATGGTGCTAGAGTTAGTGATAGAGTCTTGCCAATTTCAGCGCTATTTGCCCTTAGTGTGGTACTGAACGCAAAGTCACACGTAAGAGCTTACCCGTATGGGATAGATAATTTTTGGAGAAGAAGAAAGTGGCTGTATTTAACCAAGTTGAATTTGATAACCATGAGCAAGTCGTATTTTGTTCTGATGAAGCATCGGGTCTTAAAGCGATCATCGCAGTGCATAACACTAAGCTAGGTCCTGCAGTAGGTGGCTGTCGCCTATGGAATTACGCCTCCGACGAAGACGCAGTATATGATGTACTGCGTTTATCTAAAGGAATGACTTACAAGAATGCGGTTGCACGGTTGCCATTTGGTGGTGGCAAATCTGTGATCATTGGCGACGCAAAGACAATTAAGTCAGAAGCATTGTTTAGAGCATTTGGTAAGCAGCTAGAGCGTTTAGGTGGCAGTTACTACTCAGCAGAAGATGTAAACATCACAACAGGTGATGTGATGGTAATGCACAAAGAAACAAACTACGTAATGGGCCTTGAAGGTAAAAGTGGTAATCCCTCTCCGTTTACTGCGTTAGGTACATTCCTTGGAATTAAGGCAGCGTACCAGCACAAATATGGTCACCAAGACTTGGCTGGTATCAAAGTTGCCGTACAAGGACTTGGTGCAGTAGCTTACACTCTATGTAAACACCTTCATAACGCGGGTGCTGAGCTATTTGTTACTGATATCAACGAAGAGTCAGTACAAAGAGTGGTCAATGACTTTAATGCTACCGCTGTAGGCATCGACGAAATTTATGATTTAGATGTTGATGTGTATGCGCCGTGTGCACTAGGTGCTACAGTAAACGACGATACTATTCCACGTATTAAAGCGACGATTATTGCAGGATGTGCAAACAATCAGCTGGCAGAGTCTCGTCATGGTGAGATCATTCGTGAAAAAGGCATTTTGTATGCACCAGACTATGTCATTAATGCTGGTGGAATCATCAATGTTTACTATGAAACAAAACCTGAAGGTTATGATGAAGCTGCAGCGACAAAACACGTTGAAGGTATCTATGATACGCTGACCGAAATCTTTAAGCGCTCTGAAGATGAGAAAGTTTCAACACATATAATTGCTGACAAATTAGCACAAGAGATTATTGAAAACGGTCTATAATAACAGCGCCGTTTAATTACCAGAGAGGGGCAAATGCCCCTTTTTTTGTATGAAAAAGAAAATATCGCTAGATACTTGGCCTCGCCAAGAGCACTTCTCCTTCTTCAATGATTTTGCCCAACCTTATTTCACCGTTACCGTCAGCTTGCAAATGGAAAGGGTGTACGAAATGAGCAAACGTAATACAGTTCCATTTTCGCTTAGTTGTCTATACGCACTACAGCTGGCATTACAAAGCTATACCCCTATTCGTTACCGTATAGAGGCAGGAGAGGTGGTTGAATATGATGCTGTAGAAATTAGCAGTGTTTTTCTGCGAGGGGATGAAACCTTTAGATTTGTAAGGCTTTCACCTGAAAGTGATTTCAACCGTTTTATTAGCGCCAATATTCATAGCAAAGCCGAACAACTAAATGGACCGCTTATCAGTGAGCAATTCTTGATGGAAAGTCAGGTGCCAAATTGTGTTCATGTATCTATACTTCCATGGTTATCTTTTTCCAGTTTTGGTCATGCGAGACACAGTAGAGATGACTTCGGCATACCAAAATTTGTGTTCGGAAAATACAATAAAGCCGATGGTACGATGCCATTTTGTATTGAAGTCCATCATGCGCTAATGGACGGGCTACATGTCGCTGAGTTCGTAAAGATTCTTCAGGAAAAAATAGATCAAGCTATTTGGGATAGATAAACAAATTTTGCGTTAGTTGGCAGAAAGTGAAATAATTTGCGCGCTACGCAATAAAGAAAACCCTTCTATATGTTTGTTTTTAATGTTTATTCATTATTTTTATTTKGAATATCTATTCAGTTTATTGGAATAAATTTGATGTAAAATATTGTAAATAGCGTATGCAAAAGGTTGGTTTTACGAGGGTTGTGTATCTTTTGCTGTGTTTTTGATGTTAATTTTTTGTTTTGTATATAAT
>NZ_JAKEVK010000355.1:0-2119 GCF_022398435.1 Pseudoalteromonas sp. Isolate6
GTTTTTTAACTTTGATTCAACTTTTACATTCCACTATAGTTGCGCCAATTGGCGTCATACAAAGAGGTTTAAATGAAAGACAATTTCATCAGGGATGGCATTAGAGGCAACTTAGTTGTTAAAGACTTTGTGCCTGCCACAAAAATCGGCAAGTTTGATCTCAAAGTAGAACCACACAAAAAGAAAATCACCGTAATTGTTAAAATCTTTTATCGATTTATCGACAACACCGAAGATCAACTCTCGTGGTCAATGCATGAAAAAAATGAGTTTAAACGTAATGCAAGACGCGTAATTTTAGAAAAGTGGAAAAACAATTATAAGATCCGCTGTACCAAGCAGAACTGGGAAGAATTTGTGATGGACATTAACTTTGTCATTGCAGAGGTGAACAACTCAGCGTACTGTCGTTATGTTGTAGAAGTAAAAAAGCTTGCGCGGTATAAGTCTAGCGGCGGCATCAATCATGGCGTGGTTCCACATGTCTGCGATGTTAACAATTTTGCCAATGAAATTGACATCACCAAAAACCAAGAGCGGATCTTCAATTACAAAGAGGGTTTGCTGCGCTCAGGACTGAGGGGGTTGCTACCAGCGGGCGATGGCGACTATATTACTTTTTCATCGGATCAACGTATTCTAACCAGCGACATGAAGAGCTACTTAGACCGTTTTTTAACGATTATAAGAGCACGCAGAACGCCCGATGTACTTGGTATTAAAGCTTATATTATTGGTCTCAAAGGTAAAAATGACAGCACCTTTACGTACAATTTAGAATCACGCCGAGCAAACTCTGTCGCTAATTACATTAACCAGCGCATTGTCGGCGACAACTTTGCTATTGTTGCCGACACATCACAGCAATGGGCCAAAGACGCGGTAGCCTTCTTAAAAACTCGCACTCGTAACCACACAGTTTCCGGCCAAGATGGGGGTGTACTTATTGTTATTCGCACACCCCATAATGTTGATCGCACCGTACCGCATAAATATATCGTGATGACTCATGAGTTTGGACACATGCTAGGACTGCCTGACGAATATTTTGGTGTACACAGCAACTCCACCATGGCAAAGCTAAGGCTAGATAACGTTTGGCCAAGCACAATACGCTCACAAAGGGTAGCGACAGGGAACAAACGCCTCAGAGAGATGCAAGACGGCTTTACACAAATGGCCACACAAGCCAATGTGTCTTTACCTAACTTGATTTTAAAGACCACCATAGTCAAACGGCCTGAGGCTGAACAAACGTATCAAGAAATACAAGACAAAAATGACCAAATCACTCGACGTAAGCAACAGTTAAAAGATACCTTTGGTCAAAATAGTTGGGCCTATAAGAAGTATAAAGACTCACATCCCAGACTTTATGCGCCCCCAAGCACAGAAGCAATTTCTAACAGCATCATGCACAGTGGCAGCGATATTCAAAAAGTGCATTTTGTGACGATTTGGTCGGCCCTGTGCAAAGCAACTGAAACGCACCTTGATGTCACTGATTGGGAGATTGTCCCTGCAGAATAAGGAAATATCAATCCTGAAGTTTGAACAAGAAAGAGGTAAGCAACTAGAACATATGCTAATTCCAATATGGAGCTTAACGGCTGTTGCTATTTAGATGTTGTGTTTGCTCACGGCAATTGAATTGCAGCTGAGTACCTAAAGCAATGGAAGGTGCGCACACTTTCCATTGCAAATAGCAAAGCTTAGAAGCTTAGCATTTTTTTAACATGACAAACTTGAGGTATTACATTTTTTTGCACCTCAAATTGTACTCTGTCGCCTTCAGAGATTGTCGCTGCGATGTTCGTTACTCTTTCAAGAATAGTAGGATCGCTGTAGCTTACAGCACCATTCATTACACAGCGGAACTTACGTCCATTAGAGTCTTGAGCATTTACAGTTAAATGGTTTTCGCTCACATTCATAGAGAAAGTGCCTGCTTGGCTGTGGTTTAACACAACTTCAGCAGTTTGGATGACCACGCTACCATAATCTACTTCTGTGATTTTTACTTCAGCAGCAGAAGCCGAACCAGCAGATACACCTAGCGCTAAAACTGTCGCACCCAAAACTTTGTTTAATACTTTCATTGTATATTAGTCCTTTATAC
>NZ_JAKEVK010000356.1:0-2114 GCF_022398435.1 Pseudoalteromonas sp. Isolate6
CATAACGAGCCACATTTTATAGTCTTATAAATCTTACTTAAAAAGTCGCTTAGTGTTCCTCAAACGATTTTTGGGGATAACTAAACTTCTATCTTGTTAAAATACTTAATATCAGGTGGTGCACTGAGAAATGAACTCAGTTTTTCCAATACACCGTTATTATTAATGAAATTCAAATATGCTAGATGACTTTCTACCGTTAGCCACTCCTCATCCAAAAGCATTTCATCATTTTCTTCGTCATATAAAACGCTAACCTGCAAATTTCCTTTAAAACCTCTAACGTTGGGCAAGTTGTGTTCTAAAAAGGGAAGTAGGGCTTGAAATTGCTCAGGTTTTACTTGGCAGTTTAGGGTAACTCTTACACTCATCTGTTTTACTCCTTATGGTTATCTTCACTCAGACTATCTAACCTGCCGAGCACCAACTACCCAAGGAATGTCAAAACTAACGATTTTCCGTCATTTACATCGTTTTATTTGTTTTGGAGTTATACCATACTGAAGCTTGAATGCTTTGATAAAGGCTGACACATTTTCATAGCCCATTGTCAAAGCAACTTGCGTCACAGACAGCTCTTTTTCTACTAACAATATTTTAGCCTGAGATAGTTTTTTTTCTCGCAACCATTTTTGTGGTGTAACTTTGTAAGTCGCTTTGAAATCACGATTAAAGCTAGAAAGACTTCTCCCTGATAAATGCGCTAAATCACCAACAGTGAGATGAAGTACATCAAGCGTTTCTAGTAGTCGAATAAGGTTTCGCCGAGGAGGGATGCACCTTTTTGAGGATAGTACGGAATGAAAAATGGCTTGGTTGTCTTTCCAAGAAATAAGGTGGAGTAGCTCTTGCAGCTTAATGTTTAAATAAGAAGGTGATTTTATATCACCTATAATTGAATCAAAAAAAGCGCTGAAGTCATTACAACCTTCCAACAAGCAAAAGGTTGGCGCGCTATTGGGGCAATCTAAGGGCTTTTTAAGTTTACTCAAATAATCCACAACAACACTGTCATCAAAAAATACCAAGTAAGCTTTTAAGGACTCCGTTTCTTTAACGAAATCAGATTGTAGTTTTAGCCCTTGAGGGAGAAATATTGCGCTTCCTGCCTTCAACTCAATCGTGTCGTTGTCACGGTTTGTAATTACCTCACGTCCGCTTTCAATATATATCAAACATGGTGTATTGATGTAAAACTCAACGTTTACCAAGTCCCGCTCAAGACTTTTATAAAAAATAACAGAGTTTTTATGATGACTAACAACAGCCACATCTTTGATCGCAAATAGAGCTTGAGGAAGCACTAAAACACTAGATTGAGTATGTTCAAAAATTGTTTTCATTTTTATAAAAGCCGCTAAGTTTTCAGGTAGGCTTAAAGTTTACGTCTGCATAATTGACAGATAAAAGTTAGCTAAAATTGTAGCGAAAAGTGTTAAAGGGTCGCTTTGATGCACTTTATTTAAGTGTCGCTTAGCTTTACTTTGCAAACACGGCATCAAAGCTTTCACCTGAATTTAATCTATCTATGCCTTCGTAGAGTTTTTTAGGATCAATTTTTTCAAATGCGACTCTTGATGCTTGATAAGCCCAAATTTCTCGAGGAGAAAAGTCTGATAATTCCATTACTTGATTTACTTTTGAACTATCAATATTTATGTTCTCTAGTAGTAGTGGATGCCTGTAGTCTACATAAGTACCCGAGCCTTCAAGTAGCCAAGGTTTCATTTTAAAATTTTTAGTAAAAAAGTTAGCTCTATGGAACACCTCTGCATGTGCTGTCTCGTGTGCAATCACATCAATATTAATGCCTTTGGGGCCAATAAACACACACTCCCTAAATAATGAACTTCGCGCCATCCCTGTTGGGTTGAAACCAAATTTCCAGTATGTTGAGTTTTTGGACACAATATACCTTGGATTGGAGCTCATTTTACCAAAAGCTTCATCAACTCTTTTTTTTGCTTTTTGCACCAATTCAATAAAATTTCCTTGCTCTGTTTTTTTCATGGAGTCATCAGCATAAATTTCTGGGTAAGTTTCTTTAAATCCCATAAACGGTGTAATTTCACATGCAAGTGCCTCCTTGTTAAAAATGAAAATAGATAAAAAAG
>NZ_JAKEVK010000357.1:0-2080 GCF_022398435.1 Pseudoalteromonas sp. Isolate6
TCTTTATTGATCTTACTATTACTGATCCTTTGATCTGTGAATAGTTTTGTATTCCTGTTGAGATCCAATTGCTTAACTAAGATCAATTGATGTGAATTAGATCGGATCAACAGGCCTAAAACCTTTGATCAATTTGCCACTTTATTCACAGGGCTAGATCTGAATTTTTTTATCCAATGGATAAGTAAGCATAGATCAGCAGTTAGATCATAGGTTATCCACAATGCGATCTAAAATAGACTGAATTTGTGAATAACTTCTGTGTATTTCAATGTCGCAGCGTTAAGCGACACATTCAACAAACTTAGGTAACCAAGCAATAGCGGTATCTTCTGGTAGATCTGGGTGTAAAACATCGATCTTTTCTATGTCTAACAGCTGTGTTGCACCTTTTTCTTTAAGTAAATCAGCAAGATTAATAGCTGCGTGGTTAAAGGTGTCGTAACTTGAATCACCAATTCCCACTACTGCAAAGCGTAGCTGACTCAGATCCGAACTTGCTTTTAACGCTGATATAAAAGGTAATAAGTTTTCTGGATAGTCACCGGCTCCATAGGTTGATGTCACCACCAGCCACAGTGCTTGCTGACAAGCTTCAAGCTCAGGTTGTTCATGCAAATTTACGGTATAGCCTTGAGATTCAAGCGATTCCATTAGCTGTTCAGCAACGTATTCTGCTGATCCCATTTGGCTGCCTACAATAAGATCTAAAGTTTGCATTATTACCCTTACCTAAGTCGTGTTGCGCGTCATCTTAGCGTTTAACATGAATATGTAAAGAGGGCTTTGAAGTTATTGGATAAAAATATTTGCACAAATAATGTGTGATTTTTACTTTCTTTATTTATCTATATGAAAGGAAAGAGAAAAATAAAATATTCCTGAGCTTAACTTGGTGATCTATTTGTGGATAATCTATGGGATAGCTGCGCTTAAAAGTGCTTTTATAACGCTGGAACTACGATTGAAGAAGTAAGATCTTCGCTGTTTTTGAATGGATTTTGAGGTTGTGGATGAAGAGTTGTGGATAACGATCTAAAAGCCCGAAGTCGATCCAGACTTTTAGATCTATTTAGTTAGATCCATATAATAAAAGAGTCTAAAAAACCGGTCAGATTTCGGGATTAATTTAGCTTGACAGCCTAGTTGTGAGAACTGGTTGCTCAAATAAGAACTCAACCGTATGCTCTTCGAGCAGTTTTTTAGTGGCTGACTCTTGCTGTGCTATCACATGATCGCTGAGTGCATTACCTGATGAGATACGTTTGACTCCTAACTCAGCTAACGCCTGTTTATCACTAAATCCGGGCAACAACATCACATTGACTGGAATTGAAAGCAGGGCTGTTAGGCGTTTTATCATCGCGGTGTCGGTTAAACCAGGAATAAAAAAGCCATCGCAACCTGCTGTTTGGTAAGCGAGCGCACGCTCATGAAGCGTCGCTTCCGTCCAATGTGGTTGTAAGCAAAGATCGCAACGTGCATTGATAAAGAAGTGTTTGAAACCGCGATGATGTAATGCTTGTTTGATTGCCTGCAATAGCGCTTGGTGTGATGCTATATCGCGTAAGCTGCTCTGGTGACTGGGCTTGTCTTCAATATTGATACCTGCAACGCCAAGGTCGGCCAATTGGATAATATGTTTGATGATCTGATTTTGATCCGCGCTGTAGCCTGCCTCAATATCAACACTTAATGGAATAGTGATCACCTTAAGAATGGCACTTACTGTTTGTAGTACATGATCAAATGTGAGTTGTTCTCCATCTTTATAGCCCTGATGATTTGACATGCCCCAACTTGTTGTCGCAACAGCTTTGCCACCAGCCTGCTCAATAATAAGTGCCGATAAAGGATCCCAGCAATTAGCGGTAAAGAGCGGGCTAGTGTTTTGATGAAGAGCTTTAAAAGTTGTACGTTGATCCATTTTATTTCTCCTAAGTTGACACACTTAGGGTACGCAGTTTATGGATGTTGGACTGGCCAAATTTGGCACTCAACATTTTGATACACATTTTCACGAAAAAGTAAGGTGAAAATGTTATTTGAAAAAATATGTATTATTTTTATGCAGTTAGAG
>NZ_JAKEVK010000358.1:0-2057 GCF_022398435.1 Pseudoalteromonas sp. Isolate6
TTAATGAACCGCTAATTAATATAACTAGGAATGATTACTGCATCCTAACTTTGTTGAGTACTTATATAGGAATGTGTGATTATGAACTTAGAAAAGTTTTGGACATTAATTAATGATAAGTTAATCGCTTGGCTTGAATCTGGTGTGCAATTATTGCCCAATATGATCCTAGCCTTAATGGTTATCATATTTTTTACGATTCTAGCTAAAATATCATCTGTTTGGTTTTCTAAAGCGATAAGAAAAGCAATAAAGACCGAACAAGTCGCTTCTCTTATTAGCTCTATATTTAAAGTTTCTATTATTGCTATCGGGATTTTCTTTGCCCTAGATATCGTGAAACTATCAGGCGCCGTGATGTCATTGTTGGCTGGGGCTGGGATCATAGGTCTTGCCATTGGCTTTGCATTCCAAGACATGACAGAGAACCTCATTGCTGGATTTGTGATGGGAGTCAGAAAACCTTTTATGGTCGGTGATATTATAAGAACCAAGGATTGCTTTGGTACGGTAAGCAAAATCAATTTGAGAAATACCTTAGTAGAGAACTTTTACGGCCAACTGTCTTATATTCCCAACAAAATTCTCTTTAAAAATGAACTACAAAATTACACTAAACTTGGCAAGCGAAGAATAGAAGTACCTGTTGGTATCTCCTATGCGGACGACCCAGAGCAAGCTCGAGAGGTGATTGTCGAGGCAATTAATAAGCTTGATTTTGTGGTAAACCAAAAAGAAACGGATGTCTATGCCGAGTCTTTTGGTGATAGTTCTATTAATCTTCTCGTGTGGTTTTGGATAGACTATCCAGCAGATCCCGGCTTTATGGTAGTCAGGCACAAAGCAATTTGCACCATTAATCGTGTGTTAGCTGATAACGATATCTTAATTCCTTTCCCAATTAGAACCCTGGACTTCAATGCAAAGGGAAGCGCGCCCTTGAGTGAGCAATTATCACAGGAATAATTTACACCTAGCTTGTAATATTTTCACCTGTCTGTATATGGTCAGATTAAAAAGTCTTAAAAAATAAAGGTTTATATTTTGGCATCTAAACTGCATCAGTAAAGTTGACCGAAGATAATACTTGCAAAACGCACTTATTAAATGTTTAAACGAAAGGAGTTATTTATGGCAGATTCAAATTACGATATGGAGCCGGTAAAAGAGCTCATTAAAGTATTAAATGGTGGTGTTGATTTTTACACTGAAGCTAAAAAGAAGCTAGATAATATCGAATTAAACCGAGTATTTGACCAAATGATTGTAGATAAAGCGCAAGCAATTTCGGATCTACAACCATTTGTTCTTATCGACGAAGGTGAAATCGAGACTGATTCAGCGCTTAGCATCGACATTAGAGAGTCATACACCAAGCTGATTGGCATGGTGAGCACAGATAAAGAGCACACCTATATTTCGCAACTAGAAGAAGTGGAAGACAAAGTGTTAAGCAAGCTTGATAAAGCGCTAAGTAAAGACCTTCCACCAAAATGCAAGAGTGTATTACTGCAAATTCAAACCAGAATGCAAGCTTGTCACGATCAAATGAAGCAGTTGCAAGAGCTAACTGCCTAAGGAGAATGTTATGTTAAGTTGGGCTGTAATGTTTTTATTCCTAGCACTTGTGGCAGCTGTGCTAGGTTTCACAGGAATCGCAGGCGCTGCGGCTGGAATGGCGAAAATTCTATTCTTTGTGTTTATCGCCTTTATGATTATTTCATTTATTTTTGGCAAAGCACGAGCTCCCAGGTAAAAGGGATTTAGCGCAAAAAACGGTTTAGGAGATAGATTATGATGAATTCAGCAATTACATTAGCAAAAGCATTTGGTTTTGTTTCAATTTTAGCACTATTTGGTTGTAGTGAAGGTCCAGCGGAAGATGCCGGCGAACGCTTCGATGAAACAGTTCAAGAAGTCGAAAATAGCGTAGAAGACGCTTGTGAAGACGTAAAAGAGAACCTGAACGCTGAAAACGAAGAGTGCTAAGTGAGTATAGTTTCGACGTGGAATAAAAGAGGAGAAGCCCCAAAGCTTCTCCTCTTTTTTTATAATAG
>NZ_JAKEVK010000359.1:0-2053 GCF_022398435.1 Pseudoalteromonas sp. Isolate6
CTATAAATTTAAAAAATCTAATTTATCGGCCTAGTGTTTAATTAAGCCCGCAGCCAACCACTCTCACACCGGTTGGTTTCGTGTAACAAACAACCAGAATTTAATTTGATTTATAGTACCCGTTCAAAGGAAGCTAATTATGTCTCAGTATCAAACTCAGTTAGATCATTTCTCTAGTCTATGCCAAAGCCAAGGAAAAACTTGGCAGTCTATCAGTCCTGAGTATGCCAGCCGTATGCACCTACAAAACCGTTTTAAAACCGGTTTGGACATTGCAAAATACACGGCAAAAGTGATGCGTGAAGACATGGCAGCGTACGACGCAGATAGCAGCCAATACACGCAATCGCTTGGTTGTTGGCACGGTTTTACCGCGCAACAAATGATGATGGCCGTAAAACGCCACAATAAAACCACAAAGCGCTCTTATGTATACCTAAGTGGCTGGATGGTTGCAGCGCTGCGCTCAGAGTTTGGTCCATTACCTGACCAAAGTATGCATGAAAAAACAGCGGTTCCAGCTTTGATTGAAGAGATCTACACCTTCCTTAAGCAAGCCGATGCACGAGAGCTAGATCATCTCTACAAAGATCTTGATGCAGCAAGAGCAAAAGGCCAAGACACAACCGAGATCCTTAGCAAAATCGATAATTTCGAAACCCATGTAGTGCCTATCATTGCAGATATTGATGCCGGTTTTGGTAATGAAGAGGCGACCTATCTTTTAGCTAAACAAATGATTGAAGCGGGCGCTTGTGCTATTCAAATCGAAAACCAGGTATCGGATGCAAAACAGTGTGGCCACCAAGCAGGTAAAGTAACGGTTCCCCATGAGGACTTTTTAGCTAAAATTAACGCTGTGCGATACGCTTTCCTTGAGCTTGGTGTTGAAGATGGCGTGATCGTTGCTCGTACCGACTCATTGGGTGCTAGCTTGACGCAAAAGGTACCAGTATCAAAAGCACCTGGTGACCTTGCGAGTCAATACACCAGCTACTTAGACACCACGCCTGTGACCTCAGCCGCTGATTTACAAGAAGGTGAAATGGCAATTAAGCTGGATGGCGAATTACAGAAACCAGTTCGCTTGGATAACGGCCTCTATCAATTCAGAGCAGGCACAGAAAAAGACCGTGTGGTACTAGACTGTGTAACTAGCTTACAGTCAGGCGCAGATCTATTGTGGATTGAAACCGAAAAGCCAAATATCGAGCAAATTGCCGAGCTGGTTAACCGAGTTCGCGAGCAAGTGCCTAACGCTAAGCTTGTGTACAACAACTCACCATCGTTCAACTGGACATTAAAATTCCGTGAACAGGTATACCAACAATGGCAGGAGCAAGGTAAAGACTTATCGGCATACCCAAATCCAAGCGCGGATGCAAAAGTATTGATGGCGCCGGAGTTAGACGCAACCGAATTGGCAACAGAAGCCGATCTACTGGTGCAAAACTTCCAGCGTGACTCGGCAAGAGAAGCGGGTATTTTCCACCACCTAATTACACTGCCAACTTATCATACAGCAGCGCTCAGCACCGATATTCTGGCTGAAGGCTATTTTGGTGACGCGGGTATGCTTGCCTATGTACGCGATGTGCAACGACAAGAAATCCGTCGCGAGCAAGCATCAGTTAAACACCAAGACTTGGCTGGATCTAATATCGGTGACACCCACAAAGAGTATTTCTCTGGTGAGAATGCTCTCAAAGCAGGCGGTGAAGCCAACACCATGAACCAGTTCTAAACACTCTAGCTAAATATCGACTTATATAGTTCCTTAATCAGCAAGGGCCGTCAGGCCCTTTTATCTATTGTGGATCAGATTTTTACTAGCCACTGATAACTGAGATCACGTATTTACCAACATCAGCTATTCAGATCATGTTTTTACTAACCTAGACCTATTTGAGATCAGAATTTTATTAACTCAACACCTAACGATCCCGATCTTTACAGTAAAGATCTAAGATCCCGACAAAAAAGAGCGCATTTGTGACTTTTTTCACTGTCACAAACCAAAATTTTACTAACTAAACCAGCGACAGGTCACATT
>NZ_JAKEVK010000036.1:0-33491 GCF_022398435.1 Pseudoalteromonas sp. Isolate6
ACTTTAGACTAAAAAATTATCGAGAAAAAATAAAAAAGGTCCAACCTAATAGTCAGTTTGAAGTTGAAGTCAAAATGAAAGGTTTATTTAGGCTAGTCAGTGACTCTTTGTATCTTATTCATCAGAAATACTCTCGCGGCGATGATCTCTGAATTTAAACCATTTTTATTAAATATGTTAATCTATCGCCAATGGCAAAAAGACTATCTAGATGCTTGGTATGTATTGGAAGGTAGCCCAGATTATCACTTAATGGCTACAGATGCTTACATTGGCTACTGGTGCTGGGAAATTGCACTTGTTGTTACGGTATTCAACATCGATGACAGCAGTTTTATAAATCATCCATACTATCCGAAAGACCTCGTACATTGGCAAGATAATCAGTAGGAGGCAACAGTGCTCAAACTACGGACCTATAACAAACAAATTTAACAACAACCTGCCGACGACAAAGCAAACAAGGATCGTGGTATCGGCGCTACACATGCTACAAGCCCAACTGAAATATTAAGGATAGTAAACGATGATTAAAAATGTTCTGTTCTCTCTTGGTGCCACACCCTTGCATAAAAAAAGCACTAAAAAATTAAAAATCAGTGAGATAGAAAATAAATTTAACTTCAAGCTCCCAAATGAACTGAGGGAACTTTATTCACTGTTCACTTCATCCGTTATTTTTGAATCTGGCGCTAAAATTAAGCCAAACCAAGCCGCGCCATTTGCTGATAATGAAGGTTATCAGTCAATTGAAATACTTTATGGTATTGATAATGAAAATAACAATATTCTTCAGAAAAATGTCATGTACGAAGAACTTCAGCAAAAAGGCTATTTTATCTTTGGTGCTTCTTGTGGTGGCGATCAACTTTGTTTAGGAAAAAACGATCTCAAAGTTTACTGTTGGGATCACGAAAGCAGTGAAAACGAACAAGAATTTTATGAGATTTCAACCAACCTATCTTCATTTTTTAACGCGCTCAAAGCTGATGAAGATGAGCAACCAGCAAAGATAGATGATACTAACTCATTTCTATCTTTTTAGTTCACCAAACATAAATTACGATAACTCACTTGGAGTAATAACGATGGAAACAGTTCATGCGATTTACAACCAGATAGCACAAAACATAGTAAATTCAATTAGGACACCTTGGGATGAAGCGTTCATAGATTTTAGTTACTACGGAGACTCTGCTAAGTATCAAGGTAAATATCTTCATTATTCAAATAATGAATTGTGTGATTTCAAAGTGGGCTATCAATCCTATCGCCTGTTTAAGCAACTCCATGAGATCACAAGTGGTGATCCAGAAGAAAAATGGGATAGAGTTAGGTTTGTACTCAAACAAAGTGGTGAATTCAATATTGACTATGAATGGGACCAAGAGCTAAAAGATGAAGTATGACATAGATCTTAAAGCGTACTGAGTAAAACACCTCTACATTCGCCTATTTAGCCAGCAACAACAAGCTTTCCTACGAACTAACAGTGCCTCTACACAGGTGTATACAATGAACAAATTTTTTGACAACTTCTATCACTTTAAGGGATTTGGTCCAGCTATAAAATCAGTTCAACCGAAGGAAGAACAGCTACTACACTATCAAGGTATTTTACCCGATAACCTAATTGAATATTGGCAAGAATATGGTTTTTGCGGTTGGGGCGATGGACGATTTTGGCAGGTTAACCCTAAAGATTATCAAGCTATTTTGGCCAAGTGGCTAAAAGAAACCGAGTTTGAGCAAATGCAGCATAATGATCAAAACCACTTTTCGGTTATCGCTATAGACGCTTTTGGTAAAATGTACATTTGGGGAGAAAGTTCTGGTTACAGTCTAAAAATAGTGAGTAGTTATGGCATGATTTTTCCGTCTTTCAATCGTGAGCTTTATAGCCAACACAACCCCTCTAGAGCCTTAGATTTATTTTTCGCCACTCAACCTCCAAAAGCAGAATTGGATTTAAGCGATCATAATGATCAACCGCTTTTCGACCGTGCAGTTGAAAAGCTAGGCCCTCTTGAAAATGGAGAAATCTATGGCTTTGCGCCAGCTCTTGCCCTTGGTGGCGAACCTAAGCTTGAGAATCTCCAAAAGGTAAAAGCCACGGAACATTTAGCTTTCCTAGCTGATCTTGGAGAGAAACGTGTTATGGCTGATATCGTCGCGCTATCTAACCAATTACCCCATAACCAATAGCACCTTTTTAAGTCCTTTAAATACAAAGGTGTCGCTAGGCTAGGTTCAATCACCCTCCTAGCCTACATTTTTCACCAAATTTCTTCTGCTGCTTTCGTTTACATTTTTAATTAGAGAAACCACGGTATCTAACCTTTAACTACTCTACTGAGATGGTGTGCAGTGGTAAGACAAAGCCACCAATTAGAGACCCAGTTAATACCTAAGAAACATCAACAGTCAAGACCTAGGTAAACAATCCGCCGCGAAAGTAAAAAAACATCGTCAAAGGTCTGCATGACTCACTTGACAACATTTCTACCAACTAAACAAGCAAAAGTGACAGTTAAATTTATCACTCTTGCTGCCAATATCATTCAATTGTTGTGATTAACCCATACTGTTCTGACTCTGCTTTAGTGACCCAGTGCTCGCCCTCAGCTGGCGCTGACTCCAAAGTAAAAATGTAAAAACTTACTCCTTTATCACCAAGCATTTTTTTAAAGTACGTAGCTTGTCTTCTATGGCTTGCATCAGTGTATGGTATATCTAGTGCTGAGCTATCACCATTACTCCAGCTATGAACCCCAATCTGTTTGTTATCTTCAATAGCGTCAGAATCTATTGCTCTTCTTAATATTCTTGGGTTTCCAGCTGCAAATAAATCTGTTCCACCCGAGAAAACTGAGCCTGATCTCGAGACTAACGTGGTCATGTTGTGCTCTCTGATCAGCATACCTGTATACATGTTTATATCATCGTCTGCACTTCCACCGATATGGTTAGCAAAGTTTAATGTCATCTTTGTACCTTCAAACTGCGACGTGAGCTCTTTTAATTGCGTATATGTACTTAATCCAAGTGTCGATTGAACTCGTTCCTCACTGCCGTCCATTTTAAGTATTTCCGTGAAGAAGTCTTCAAAGCCGAAAGATGTTGTCACGGTCACTTGGTTATTCGAAGTACTGGCTGTTAAAACAGTTGAGCCAATGATTTCAATAAACTCTAGCACTTGGTTTGAAAATTCAACTTGAATCTCAGACGCATCTCTTTGGGAAGCGGACAGTATCACCGTCGAGTCTTCACCCACGGTACGTGTTTTATCACTGCAATCGAATAACTCCATTAGTTCACTCGGACTGTAAATAAAACATGTCCCTTCAGCACTGTTATCGAGCAACAGATCTAAATTTTTTCCGTCTGCATTTTCAAGTTTTACTATCCATTGACTATCATTTAGCTGTTCTGAAAACATTACCTTGTCGAATAATTGCCCTTGAAAATTCAACTTAACAGAAGAGCGAACCACCGCTCGTTCATCTAAAAGCTCCTTCAGTTCTGACTCAGAAAAGCGGTAATTAGCCAAAGGCAGGTCTGTTGTCTCTGCTGGTTTTGGCGTTATAGTGGTTTTTGAGTTTGAATTTGAGTTACAACCAACCACTGAAGCTAAGCAAAATACTGCAACTAATGTTTTGAGAGAGTTCATATATATTATCTCCTGATTATTTAAAACTTGGTGAAAACTTTACTGCGTAAATAAGGTAATTTCTGTGATTGCTGTGTATGGAAATGTATTTTTTAGGCTGACAAAGTTCATATATACTTGTGGACAGGAAGTTCTTTAGGATCCGGTAAACAGATGAAAACGAGCAAAATGCTAATAGTCGAAGATGACGAAAGGCTCCAAAAGATGCTTAAAGATTACTTCACGGCTCAAGGGTTTAATATCACGGTCGTTGGGGATGGCAGTAAAGCCGTGGATGCTATTTATGAACTTCTGCCCGATATTGTATTATTAGATCTGATGTTGCCTGGCGTTGATGGCCTAACAATTTGTAGACAAGCAAGAAAGAACTTTCAAGGCAAGATATTAATATTAACAGCAAGTGATGATGATTTTGATCACGTTGTTGGCTTAGAAATTGGTGCTGATGATTATGTCACTAAACCTATAAAACCTAGGGTGCTGCTTGCCCGAGTGCGCTCTTTGCTGAGACGTCCAGCGCTTCCCCAACAAACTGAGTCTGAAACACTTTACTTTGGCAAGCTAAAGCTTGAGCGGAAATACAAACACTGCGAGTTTGATAGAAAGCTGATCCACCTGACGGAAAGCGAGTTTGATCTACTCTGGCTATTAGCAACTAGAGCCGATGAAGTTGTATCGCGCGATGAACTCACCAAAGCACTTCGAGGCATTGAATATGATGGTGTAGATCGAACGATAGACAATCGCATTGTCCGGGTACGTAAGCTGCTCAGTCATGTTCAAGACGTCTCGAAAGGCATTCAAACAGTTCGTGGAAAAGGTTATTTATTTGATAGCCATGCCTGGTGAATATACTTCCTTGATTTAATTCAGGTAAAAGCTGGCTCTATATGAGAAGAATTTTTGTTGAATCACTACTTGTACTGTTTATTTGCTTCATCGTAGCAGTATTCGCTTATGAGTGGCTGGTGTATGGAATAACAACAGACTACGAGTTCTTATTAGAAGATTATGAAGCAATGGCACACCAGCAATTACTCCAAAACATAGCAGATAATCAAGGTATTGAGGCAGCTAAAAGCGCGATGCAGCAATTCTCTACCCAGACGGAACAGCTATTTACAATTTACCATTCTGTAGCACAATTACCGGCTTCTGTGGCCACAGCACTTAATCAGAGTAATCCTACTCACATATTTTTTGATGATAATCGAACCCTGTGGTTTAAGTTGACTGGCTATGCAGCATTCTTCAGCTACACACCCGACTCCCAAAGTATTATTAGGGCAAAAGTCGAACTTGAAAATAATCTTTTCTTGATATTTTTAGCTATTAGTTTTGTTATATTTGGATTGATTAATATTTTCCTTATTTATAGAAGAGTCAGGCTCTTGGAGCAAGCAACAATTCGGTTTGCTCAAGGAGATTTAGCTAGTCGTGCTGATACCTCAGGCTCTAGCTCATTAGGAACGTTAAACCGCACTTTTAATGACATGGCCAGCCGGATTATGCACTTAGTTGAAAGTAATCGCGCTTTGACGAATGCTGTGGCTCATGAAATGCGGACTCCAATATTCCGCATCCAATGGCAAGCAGAATTACTAAAAGAGACTGCTTTAAATAGTGAACAAATGTCAACCATACAAGAGGTGATTGCTGACACCGAGGAAATGGAGCAAATGATCGATGAACTATTACACTATACAAAATTAGAAAATAGTGGCCAAAGGTTAGTGATGGAGAAATTCGATCTTAGCGCTTTGATAAATCGGGCTAAGCATCGATGGCAAAAAGAAAGAAGGCACAACATAGCGCTAGATATTCGCTTCAATTCTTCAAAGGTTTTTGTAATCGCTGATAAAAAATTGCTTACGAGAGCCCTTGATAACGTCATCCGCAATGCGTTTAAGTTTGCTAAATCGAAAGTGCGAGTCGTATGTTCTGAGCAAAATAATCACATCGAGATTTTTATTCATGATGATGGCCCAGGTGTTGATAAAAAGCACAAAACACATATATTTGAGCCTTTTTATGTAGCAGATCAAGCAAGAAACAAGGGAGTGAGTGGTTATGGGTTAGGGCTATCTATCGTACAAAAGATATGTGAACAACACCGAGGCTCAATTACCGTCTCAGACAGTGAAGAGCTTGGAGGTGCACTTTTTACATTCAAACTCCCAACCAGCTAAACATACTAAAGCCATAGATATATTGAATATTTAGCCAATTTAAACTGATACCAATTTCTGACTTCAACGTCTGTATTGATAGTGGTCACCATGATAGTGGTCGCCATGATAGTGGTCGCCATGATAGTGGTCGCCATGATAGTGGTCGCCGTATGATTGAGTTAAATAACCTGAGTTTCAGCAACAACCATACCGCTTAGCAATAAATTAAGAAAGAGCTACATAAGCAGCTCTTAGCGATACCATTTCGGCTAGCTCTGTACAATTTCAAATATAGAAATCGGTGGTACGGCCTCGTTATTTTCGTGATCCCCAATGATATAAATCTTTCCCTCACGAATTGCAAAATCACTGGGCTCTTTGACATCCGCTTCACTCAGATCAATTACTGATACAATTCCTCCAGTCATGGTCAATTTAAGTAGTTTGGTAAATCTTTGAGAGAGTACGTATATCGCTCCGTCTTTGTACACGACTCCTTGGGCATCATATTCGAAAATACTCCCGTTCGATTCTGAACCATAGGTGATCGGATAGATGTTAATTACTTTATATGTAGAATCTAAAATAATGAGCTTATCTTCTTCCTCAGCGCCGTCTTGATCAGTAACAAGATAAAACTCTCCTGTGGCTTCATTGTGTCCTAAACCAGCATATTCATACGCATCTCCTTGCTCATTGGTCGCAGCCACCACGACTTCTTCTTTTAATTGATATTCACTTCCAACTTTCACAAACAGACCAATTACTCCTGTATCTGTGATTGCATGAAAGCTATCTGAAGTACCAACAACCGCTTCTGTACAACCCTGATTACATTCAATACTGCTGAATTGAAGCGATACTTTTTCTATTATCTTAAAAGAACTATCAAGCAAAAAGACTTCAGCTTGGTCGGTGATCAATAACCACCCCCCACCTTTTACCGGCCAAATTCCTGACGGCTGAGCTATTCCTTGCTCGAGCTCAACCTGTTTTACTAGCTGTAATTCAGTATCGTGCTCAATCGGCCCAGTACCAATTAGCTCACTTTTGTCGGCTACTAAGAAAATATTATTCGCTACGGCGTTCGAGCTCACAATTATTCTCCCATCAGGCGCAAGGCTCACATCATTAAATACTTCACCGTTAAAGCCACTTAGTTTCCACGATGCTGTTAATTTGAGTGATGTCCCAGCAGTATCATATTCAGCAACGATGTAGTCTGCATTGTTGCCTGCCAGTACCAATAATTTTTCACCGCTCCACGCTAGCCCCTGAGGTTCGTACTCTCCTTTCAAGTCATAAACCAGTTCTGCTTCCGTTGCTGTATCAAAGTGTATTAATTGGCGATCAGCACGATTAAATAACCATAATTTGCTGGGCTCTTGGTCATTTACAGCTAACTCTGTAAGTTTATAGTGCGTTTTTAACTGCCATGTTGAAACCACACCATTTGGTAAGCCTGTTCGGCTCACCGTATTTGCCCCCGACACAAACCAATACGCTTGTTCTTGTACTTCTAAGTCTGTCGCTTCTTGCAATGCTAAGTCGGAATAGTCCTGTCGTTTATAGCTAAGTGAATCTGAAGCAGTATCTATATACCCAATCACACCATTACTCTGGTGAACATGAAGTAATGGTCCATACATATTAATACTGGTGATCCCCTCTAAAGAATCTACTCCGGTGGGATACTCCACATATAGTGTAATAGGAAAGTCTTGTACCAACGTTTTACTTTGATCTGGTTCAGATAAGTCGATGGTAAGATTGGTTGAGTGCTCAACCTGTTTGTTCTGTTTACTGCCACCACAAGCTACAGCACCAAGTAAGCAGCAAATTAATAGTAAAGTATTTTTCAAAGTAATCACCTTCGTTCCTCTGTTTAATCTAGCATCAGAGTATCGAGGTAAGCGTCTATAAAATGTCGCAGCAGTTGGGGCTAATTAGGGTCTGTTAATCTTTCAAATTTATTTTTTGCAGCAAAGAGCGTTCGGCCCGAATATATTTAAAATACAATTTTCGCGGTACAGCCAAATTCAGAGTTTTGCGTTAATGAAAACTGCCACTGGTACTTAGTACAAATATCCGCAACTATCTGAAGCCCGAAACCAAACCCTTCATACCCTCTCGGTTTCTCGTCTAAACCACACCCAGAATCAACTATTTCTAAGCTTGATTGTGAAAGGAATAGGCTTACTTGCCCTTCATAAGTACAATTTATAGCATTGTCTAGTAGGTTTCTAATCAAAGCTTTTAATAAAACTTCATCGCAACACACGACGCATGGCTCTAAAAGTTGTAATTTTAATTCTGTTTTATTTGCCACAGATTTACTGCTAAATGGTGCCACTATTTCATTTAGCCATTCGGCTGTGATTTCAAAACGGCAAGGTTCACCAAGACTCTCTCTAGCCAAACTTAAAAAGGTATATGTAAGATCGGTGACCTGCTCAATAGCCAGATCGATTCCTCTTAGCTGTTTACTCTCCCCTGTGTGCTTTTTTAATACCGCGACATTTCCCTTGATCACCATCATCGGCGTACGCAGTTCATGACTTACATAGCGTGTGAAGCTTTGCTCTCGATTAAGCATTTGCTTCATTCTACTGCGATAGTGGTTAACTGCTGACTCTATACTTAGTATCTCTAAGCAACTATTTTTACTACTAATTTTTGTTTCTTCATGGTCAAGACTTTGGTCACTAATATGTTCTACTAAACATTGTAGTGGCTTTGCAAGATAGGCAGCTTGAAGTCTAATAAGATAGGTGACTAGCAAAAATAACAAAGTACCAAACACAGCAAAACCAATTTCAACGACTGCCAAATCAATATCTTGCCATTCGGTCGCATTAATATCTTCGACAGCATATAAGACTTTAGAACCGCCACCTTTCATAGTCATTTTATAGGCAAGTACACAGAATTCACTATCATCATCAAATTGCAGTGTTGTCACCCCTAACCAATCAGGTTTGATGTCAGCTTGAATTGCTTTAGGGAGTGCCTGATAATCTTGATACAACCTCAACAAAGGGCTGACTAATTTCTCTTTTCCTTCTTGCTCTGAAAATTCTTGTAAATGATAAGGTCCTACAATACTCAACCGTTGCTCACTTGCTCGGTTTTCTGTGTACAAAATAGCGAGAGAGACAGCTAATGTATATATTGAAATAAGCCCAATAGCACCAAGCCAAGATGCTTTAAATAGCTGTTGCTTAAGTGTTTTCATCAGAAACCAACTTGTAGCCGAACTTTGGTACCGTAACCAACATCTCTGCATCAAACGCTTTATCTATGATCTTTCTTAGCTGGTACATATGACGCCTTAATAGATCTTGGTCGGGTACCTCGTCTTGCCAAAGTGCAACTTCGAGGGACTCTCTTGAAACCGGCTTTGGACTTTGCTGTGCTAACAATAAGAGTATCTTGTAGCAGCTAGGGTTGAGCCTCAATACACTTTCATTTCGCGTCACCAAACGCTGTTGTAAATCTATTTGCAATGAGCCAACGTTTATTATTTTCTTGAAGCCATCTCCGCGCACTCGCCGCACTACAGCATGTATCCTTGCTTCTAGCAAAGAGAGATCAAATGGCTTAATAATATAGTCGTCTGCTCCACCGTTAAGCCCCTGCAACATATCCTGTTGAGTATCACGCGCTGTAAGCATAATAATCGGTGTTGCTACGCCTGACTCTCTGAGCTTACTGCATATTTCAATACCATCTACCCCGGGGAGCATTACATCTAGAATGATACAGTCGTAGTCATATTGAAGAGCGAGCTGCAAACCAAGTGTTCCATTTGCAGCGTAATCCAAGTGATGCCCATCTCCCTCGAAATAGTCAAATATGGTTTCAGCTACTTGCTGCGAATCTTCCACTAGCAGTATTTTTAATGGTGTTCTCGCACACATCTGTGCAATATCCTCTGGCGGTTTTCGCTTAACACATCACATTGCAAATTTTTAGGCCATAAAAATGTACTTCTTTGCTCATGTGTTAGCACAACATAACTCGTCTTTTGAGTCTGAATTAGCTGAAAAAGTTCATTATCATCCATAACTAACTCAGCCCAGCCACAACTATAAAAACGCCCTGAAAATGGCAGTTTTTTTAAATAATACACTGGCGTGTTAGGGCAAGGTTTTGATATCGCTGATAGCGTCGTATGCTCAGAATCCTTACTGTGCCAACCAAATATCAATGCTGCTATTAATAATGCATAAAAACAAAAGCTAATAAGCCCAATTTTTATATATCCTTTAAATGGTTCAAAATATAAGGCAACTAATAATGCAAAAGCGGGCAAGCCGGGCAGAACGTAAGCTGATAGGATATTGCTAGCAAAAGTAAAAAGTAATAATGGAGCAATTGTCCAAGTAATTAGATACGTTTTTATTTCAGAACTAAATAACACCGCACGAGTATCTGGCGACTTAAAGAAGCGAATGAAAAATAATACTGACCAAGGGCATGCGACTATCAGCCACATTAGCCAAATCGTGCCTTTTGGTTCCACATGTGCGGTACCATATAGATCTCCCTGCCATCCTGGCTGCAGGAACCGCTGAATATGCTCACCAATTAAGAAGTAATTGAGAAATCCCGGCGTTTTTGACTCAGCCAACATATACCAAGGTAAAAAAGTAACCACAAAAACAGGTAAACCTAATGACCAAGGTAATGCTTTAATCACAGAGTAAAGGCGTTTTTGCCAAATTGCCCATAGCACAATGGCTATCCCTACGATAACGACCGCCACAGGCCCTTTAATCAACATGCCTAAACCACAACTGAAAAAGAATATAACGCCTGCAGCCCGGTTATTGTGTTTATAGCATAACCAAAAACTAGCCATTGCTAATGTTGAGCTTAACATCAATGCAGGGTCAGTCATCACCATTCCTGTCGCTATAAAAAACCCAATACAACTAGCAAGGATCAATATACTAGCTTGAGCAATACGCACACCTAGCGAACGCTTTGCGAAGGAATACAATATAATTAAGCTCAGCGCCCCAGTACACCAATGCGCAAAGCGCGCACTCCATGGAGAAATACCAAATGCTTCAAAACTAAGCGCAGTAATCCAAGTATGAGCTGGCGGCTTGCCCCAAAATGGCACACCTTTATCAAACCATGGCGTGATCCAATCTTGAGTCACGATCATTAGCCTTGCTATTTCTGCATATCTCGCTTCTGTAGTATCAAATAAGGGATAGCTTCCTAGTGTAAAAAGCCTCAGTAGCATCAGCCCTAAGACGACACAAAATAGAGTGTAATTATGCCTCATATTGCAACTCTTCTTTTGCTTCGGTCTTTTTAATATCCATCAGTAAATAAACTGGCCGTTGTTTAGCCTCAGTAAAAAGCCCGGCAATGTACTCACCTAAAATACCAATGGCTAATAGCTGCACGCCACCTAACGCTAACACAGTCAACATAATACTTGGATAACCAGGTACCGGCTCGCCAAACACGAGTGTTTTGACCAGCACCCAAATGGCAAAAATAAATGCATATAAGGAAATGACGCAACCTACCCAAGTAGCAAGCCTTAAAGGCTTCATGCTGAATGAAGTTATTCCCGAAAGTCCAAGCTTAACAAGCTGTAAATAGCTCCATTTAGTTTCTCCTGCTGCCCGTTCTGGACGCTTAAACTCGAGGGTCGTTTGATTAAACCCAGGCCAACTCATTAGCCCTTTCATATAGCGGTTTCGCTCAGGAAGCGTGTTGATAGCATCAACGACTTTGCGATCTAATAGCCTAAAATCACCAACGTCTTCTTCTACTGGACTATCTGATACCCAATTAAGTAATTTATAATAGCACCGAGCACTCGCTGTTTTTAACCACGACTCTCCTTCGCGGGCACTGCGTTTCATATTGACTACATCAAAACCCTTTTTCCACGCCTCAAGCATTTTTGGCAGTAACTCTGGTGGATCCTGTAAATCAGCATCAATAGGGATCACCGCATCGCCTTGCGCATGTTCAAATCCAGCAGTTAACGCAGCCTCCTTACCAAAATTACGGCTCATTTGCAGGCAAACTACAGATGAAAAACTGTTATTTAACTGGCACATCATTTGCCATGACTCATCTGTACTTCCATCGTCGATGTAGATCAATTCGAATCGATACTCAGGCAGTGTAGCAATCACGGTACATAATTTATGATGTATCGTGTTGAGTACCTCTTGTTCATTAAACGCAGGGACGATTAAAGAGATAAGTGCCCTATTGGTGTAACGTATTTTGCGCTGCGTACGGGCCATATTCGACCTATCAATGGCAACCATTAGCTTGGTCATAACTCTGTTCCAATTATTGCATTTAGCGCAGTTTAAAATTAACAATGTCGAAAAAATGTCTACATTGGGACGACTTTTTTTTGACCTGCTATTTAGCAAGCTCTGTTATTTTGAGGTGGCTTGTTATGCAGTTTTTTCGTTTTTTATGTGTTGGAGGAGCGGGCTTTGTAGTTGACTGGAGTGTTTTTAGCACGCTTTTAGCTAACTCATCTACGCCATTTTTCGCAAGGTTAATCGCATTTTGGTGTGCAGTTATGACAACATGGTTAGGTAATAGGTTTTTCACTTTTACACAAGCACAACGGGTGCGTGTTATTAGTCAGCTATCCAAACATATACTTATCAGCCATTTATTTGGCGTTGTGAACCTAGGTGTATTTTGGCTTTTTTTACCACTTACCAACGTACATGTTGCATTTGCCTTGGGTATACTCTTAGCGACGGCGGGCAATTTCCTATTAAGCAAACGGTGGGTATATAAGCCCTGTTAGTCACCGATATTTTCACAGCGTAAACTTAGACAGCAGCACCTCTTGCTCATGGGCATTTTTCGCGAGTTCTTCGCTGGCACTATATTGCTTGTCTGAAAAGCTGCCGACTTCAACGCTGATATCGTTGATATGTATTGTATTTTTATTGATTTCTTCAATCACCACACTTTGCTCTTCGATGGCGGTCGCAATTTGGATATTGCGATCCATAAGCTCTTTTACTGCTTCTGAGATTTCTTCTAGCATATGTGTTGCTTGTTCGGTTTGTGAAACACATTGCTGGGTTTTATCTCGGCTGCTTCCCATGGATTGCTGAACTTGAATGGACGAGGCTTGGATCTGGTCGATCATGGATTTAATTTCGGTGGTGGATTCCTGTGTTTTTGATGCTAAAGAGCGCACTTCATCTGCCACTACCGCAAAACCACGACCTTGCTCTCCGGCACGTGCGGCTTCAATTGCAGCGTTAAGTGCTAATAGATTAGTCTGTTCTGCAATACCATTTATGACTGAAAGAATATTCTCGATATTTTGGCTATATTCTGCAAGTTGCGTACTTAGCTCGTACGATGCAGTAATATCGTCAGCCAATGCATTAATTTGGCTTCGCGCTTTAAAGAATATCTCTTGCCCTTCGGAGGTCTTTTCATTTACCGAGGTGATGGAGCTTGCGGCTTGCTGCGCGTTACCCGCGATTTCGGTCGAGGTAGTGCTCATTTCATTCATCGCGGTAGCGAGGTTTTCAATCAGGCTAACTTGTTGATCAAGTTTCTGTGAAGAATGCGTCGACAACTCTTTGGCGGCATCACTGCTTATCACCACTTCGTCTGCACGTTCTTTTACATTACTTACCAACCCATGCAAAAAGCCTAAAAAGAGATTGAATTGTCGTGCAACTGTGCCGCATTCATCTTCGTTAACGATTTTTAAGCGCCGAGTTAAGTCACCACCTCCATTTGCCATACTGGTGATCGCAGATTCCAAATCCCGTAATGGTTGGAGTAAGTGAATTGCTAAAGTCCGTACGCAGAATACTCCAATAGCCACGGCTAAAATGGCAATGATCAGGGAGTTTATAGTAATTTCGGTTAGTGTTTTATAGGCTTTTGATTTATCGATTAACACTGCCAAATACCAATCCGTACCAAAGGTATTATCAAGCGAATGTAAGTAAAACAGCCTGTTGCCTTCTTTGGTATCTACTTCTTGCAACTTATCTACGCTACCTAAGCGTAATGCAGGGTATGCCTGTTGCAGTTTTTTGCCGTTAAATTCGGCATGTTGATGAGAAATGATATTACCAGACTTGTCGACCAAAAAGGCATAACCGGTATTATCAAAATTGACCTGATTGACACTATTGGCGATGGTTTTTAGGCTTAAGTCTCCCCCAATAACCCCTTTAAATTTACCATTAACTACGATGGGAGACACTACCGATAGCAACAATTCGCCTGTCGCCGCATCAGTATACGGGCTGGTATACACCGTTTTATTTTGATTTTTACCAAGTTGATACCAAGCTCGCTCTCTAAAATCTACGCCCGGAGGATTTTTACGAGCAGGGTTGTTTGACCTGAGCCCCTCCTCATTTGCCAAAGTACCAAAAGTAAGCAGAAACTCGTTTTTAAATACTGGTGTATTCAACGCTTGCTGAAAGTTATCATCGCTAAAGTTTTGCTCTAACTGACTTTTTATCACATTAATTTGCGTTGCTTTACCAGCCAACCAATTCTCTATGCTCACAGCCAGCAATTGCGTGCTGTCGGTTACATAAGCATGGGTTTTGGTTTTCACCGAATCGCTAACAAACCAGTAAGTAGAAAGCGTCGTTGTGGTGATGATCAATAAGATCACTATGGCAGAAGTCACAGAGAACTTAGTGCGGATCTTCATATTCAACAGCCTGAATAAAAAGTGCTCGAATATCAAAAGTGTTGTCTATAATTCGATTATTGGCAACTGAGCGATGTAAAAACCATGAATTTTACTTTGAGCAACTCAACCGCACTGATTGGCCTAGCCTGTTTACTGACTTCTTCAGCAGTTTTGGCAGCCGATCGCCCTGTCACCATGGCCGACATTGAAAATCTTGAGCGACAATTAGCTGAGCTTAAAGCTCGATTTATGACGCAAAATAGCGACCTAAAGGTCGCTGCTCCAGTGGCAAAGTCAACACCACAAAGTGACCCCGTAAAACCACTGACCGAGCCCTCAACCACCCTCAAAGCCTACGCCACAATACGCCCGACATTTGGCGTAATAAACCAAGATGACGAAAGTAACTGGGATGTTCGTGACGCCTTATCCCACGCAGGGATTAAAGTGACTCATGAATTTATGCCGGGCTGGCAGGCCGAACTTCATGGTGAATGGGGCATCGATCTCGCCAATGAAGGAAATTTTGGCAAATCGCGCCGTGCTTATACTGCGCTAGGTACGCCGTATGGCCGATTTGGTATCGGCAAGCAAAGACCTGCACAGTATCTGTTTATCGCCGAATACGTTGATATTTTTAATCACGCCAGCAGTCCATTTGCTTACGATCCAGAGAGTATTTTTTTCGTTGATAATTTAGTTACTTACCGCTACGAATTGGGGCCAATGACGTTTATCGCCGCAGGCCAATTTAATGGTGATAAAGGCGATAATCAAACGGATTTATTCAACACAGGATTAAGTTACGATAACGCAGGTTTACATGCCGCAATTACTTATCAACAAAACGATGTGTACGATAACGAGCAACATATTGGTGAAAACCAACTCTGGTCTGGCGCACTGGCCTATCAATTTAACTCTCGCTTTTACGCTGCCATGGCCTATCAGGACAAAGACTATCAACGCGTGAGCGCACTCGATTCTCGACAAGGCCACACCTTTGATCTTTCTCTGGCCTATCAACTCGCAAAACATTATAAGCTCAAGACCGGATATTTTGATTTTGATGACGGGTACGGCAGTCACGATCCGCTAAATCAGAGCTTTGATGGCTACAATGTTACACTTGAGTGGTTACCAACACCGCCGCTCAGAGTGCACTTGGAGTATTTGAACAAGTCCTTTGATAATCAAGTGGATATGGATTCCATTTCCATTGGCTTTAGGTACGATTACAAGCAAGAGTGGCAATTTGATTAGCCAAGATCACTGGCTCTAAGATAATAACTTTTCAATTTGACTTGATTCATACATCAAGTATTCAAGTGAGGGTGGTACACTCGCACAAGGCTTAGAAGTATTCAAGTTTAAAGAGGCGGCATGAACCACTCTCCTATTCCACTCAATATTACCGTGAGCGCCAAAATCGAAAGCATTGTAGTGCTACATGGCTTGTACATGTCTGGGTTTGTGATGCGGCCGCTTAGCGCTCGCTTAGGTAAATCAGGCTACCGTATTCTCAATTTAAGCTATAACACGTTAACGCCAAACATTGATGAGATTTGCGCCGCTATTGATACTTTTGTTGGCGACCGCCCTGCCGCACTCGTTTGCCACTCCATGGGGGGCTTAGTTGCAAGGGCGTATTTAGAGCGAGGTTCTGCAACGAGCAAGCAAGTAAAAAAAGTGGTGACCTTGGGGACACCACATAAAGGCAGTGCCATTGCCAAGCATATGCACGACAAAGGACTGGAGCTACTGTTAAAGAACAGTGTGGAATTTTTATTATCTAACAATCAAGATTGGCCTTTCGACGCCAAGCTTTACAGTATTGCAGGCGACTTACCCATTGGACTAATGCCACTACTACAAAAAGGTAGCCAGTCGGATGGTACTGTGTTGTTAGAAGAAACCAAGCTCAGTGGCATGGCCGAGCACAAAGTATTTCATCTCAGCCATACCAGCTTAATATATTCCCGTGCGGTAATGGACTATATCTGCGAGCTGTTAGAGAGGCCTTAGTGCTCTGCGCTTGCAGCCACTTTGTAAGCAATCACAGCGATCAAACCAACTACTAGCGGCACTGGTGCAGCGATATAACCAAAGGTGTCTGAGTTTGCGATACTTGCGCCAGCTAAGTGACCCACTAGCCCAACAACAAATGCTACTAGAGCGATAACAACGACGACGAGTTCCATTTTATGTTCTGATTGTGTTTTGCCTTTCATACTCATTTCCTCAAGTAGTAGACACCGCGTTTTTTGTGTCTTGATGAGATGATTATGCGCTTACAGTGCGGTGATATTTTGACCTAAATCAAGGTTTCAAACCGCCAAAATACGAACGTGATTAAACACTTGTCTTAGATCAAAAACTACGCGCTCAGGTAAGATTTTGGTAAAAGTTGGCAAGCTTTATTCCTGCCAAGTATTCATGTCACCTTGTTATTTTTGAGCGCTTTTTGGGGTTTCATCTTGTTTTTTAACGCGCTCATCCCAACGTCATCTTGTATTAATATTTGATATGTTTTGATTTTAACCATTGATTTTTCCGATTAAACGCTTTGATTTTAATCATTGGGCAATCACCTAAGGTTGCGCCATACTGACTGTGAATCAACAAGGAGCATCGCATGACAAACATTAATTCTATCGGTTTAGACAAAGCAAAGAGCCAAGCACTGGTAACGTCACTTAATACGCTACTAAGTAGCTACCAAATTCAATATATGAATGCCCGTGGTTTTCACTGGAACATCAAAGGTCGTGAGTTTTTTGAACTACACCTAAAATTTGAAGAAATTTATACGCTATTACTTGAGAAGGTAGACGAAATCGCAGAGCGTATTTTGACGATTGAAGGCAACCCATTGCATGCGTTTTCTGATTATTTGGAAACCAGCAAAATTCAAGAAGCAAAAGGGATCAGCAATGGTACGCAAGCACTAGAAACTTTGCTTGATGGCTACACAACGCTTATTTCTATGCAGCGTGAGATTCTAGCGCAGGCGGGCGAAGCCGAAGATGAAGGGACAGCTGCGCTAATGAGTGATTACATCAAAGAGCAAGAAAAGTTGGTGTGGATGCTTAAAGCGTATTTAAACTAAGATAGCTTGCCCCTACGCGGGTTTTCCGAGTAGGGGCTAGTTTACCTCGCGAGCTTTTACCACGTTGTTATCGAGCTAAAGCTGGGATGTACGAGTCGAGCTAAAGCTACGACCTACAAGCTGGGCCAACTCCTATCTAGGTTCCCTCTAGTAGGAGCGAGTTCACCTCGCGAGCTTTTATCACGTTGTTATCAAGCCAAAGCTGGGATGTGCGAGTCGAGCTAAAGCTCCGACCTACAAGCAGAGCCAGATCCTACCTTGGTTCTCCCTTGGTAGGAGCGAGTTCACCTCGCGAGCTTTTATCGCTTTTTGTCGAGCTAACTCAGGATGTGCGAGTCGAGCTAAAGCTACGACCTACAAGCAGAGCCAGATCCTACCTTGGTTCTCCCTTGGTAGGAGCGAGTTCACCTCGCGAGCTTATATAACGTTGTTATCAAGCCAAAGCTGGGATGTACGAGTCGAGCTAAAGCTACGACCTACAAGCTGGGCCAACTCCTATCTAGGTTTCCTCTGGTAGGAGCGAGTTCACCTCGCGAGCTTTTATAACGTTGTTATCAAGCCAAAGCTGGGATGTACGAGTCGAGCTAAAGCTACGACCTACAAGCAGAGCCAGATCCTACCTTGGTTCTCCCTTGGTAGGAGCGAGTTCACCTCGCGAGCTTATATAACGTTGTTATCAAGCCAAAGCTGGGATGTGCGAGTCGAGCTAAAGCTCCGACCTACCATCCAACAAGCTGATAAAGAATGCCATTTCTAGCGCTCTTTCATGCAGGCTTTTAAACCTGCCTGACGCCCCACCGTGACCCGCTTCCAAGTCGGTTTTAAAAATCAGTACGTTATCATCCGTTTTATATTCTCTAAGCTTAGCAACCCACTTCATGGGCTCCCAATACTGCACTTGCGAGTCATGCAGACCTGTGGTCACAAGAATATTTGGATAGGCTTTGGCTTCAATATTGTCATACGGTGAATATGCTAAAATAGTCTGGTAGTCCGCTTCATTATTCGGATTACCCCATTCATCATACTCGTTGGTGGTCAATGGGATTGACTCATCCAACATGGTAGTTAACACATCCAAGAAAGGCACATGGCAGCCTAACCCTAAATACAGCTCTGGAGCTTGGTTTGCAATTGCACCCATTAACAGGCCGCCTGCACTTCCACCTGATGCAAACACTTTGTCTTTATGGCCGTAGCCCTGTTCAACTAGGGCTTTGGTAACATCAATAAAGTCGTTGAAGGTATTTTGCTTATGGGCTTTTTTGCCGTGCTCATACCATTCACGGCCAAGCATCTCAGAACCCCGAATATGCGCAATCGCGTATACAAATCCTCTATCTAACAGGCTTAGAATTTGACTAGAGAAGTTAGGATCGATAGTAATACCATAAGAACCATAACCATACTGCAATAATGGATTGCTACCGTCTTGGTTAAACTTATCTTTGCGATACACCAAAGATACAGGGACTTTAACGCCATCTCTTGCGGTAATATGCAAACGTTCAGAGTGATAATATTCTGGCTTAAAATCGCCTAACACCTGCTGCTGCTTTTTAAGCGTTTTCTTACCTGTAGTTAAATCACAATCGTACACTGAGCTGGGAGTTGTCATACTCGAGTAGTGAATACGAATATTACTTGAACTTGGCTCAGGGTTATTTCCAACCGTGGCAAAATAACAAGCATCATCAAATCCAAGGTGATAGCTCTGCCCTTGATAATCATGAACCACAAAACGGATCTGCCCTTGTTCACGCTCTGTCAGCACAAAGTGACTATTGAACAGCTCCAAGCCTTCTAATAGTACATGGTCGCGATGGGCAACTAACTCTTCCCACTGCTCAACATCACCAATAGTTGCCGCTGTTGCACGCATTAAACGGAAGTTTTTAGCATTCTTATTACTCAGGATGTAAAAGAACTCTCCCATTTTTTCAAGACCATATTCATGGCCAATTTCTCTTGGAATAAGGGTGCTAAACTCACCGCAAGGATCATTTGCATCCAGTATTAACTGATCGCTCGTTTCCGTCGCTGCAAGATAGATATAAATAGCGCTTTCGTCACGACTTTTACCCAATCCCATATAAAATTGGCGATCTTGCTCTTCAAACACCAAAATATCATCGCTTTGTGGCGTTCCCAACACATGGCGATACACTTGGAAGCCGAGCAACGTTTGCTCGTCTTTTTTGACATAAAATACGGTTTTATTGTCGTTCGCCCAAATTACCTGACCTTCCGTGTTATACAGCACGTCTTGTAGTAATGTATTGGTGTTTAAATCAAGAAACTTGATGGTGTAAATTCGACGCCCATCGGTATCTTCACTATAGGCAAGCAATTGCTCATCTGGGCTTACGGTAATATCACCGATGTCGTAAAACTCGTTGCCAGCGGCTAACTGATTAATGTCTAACAGTAGCTTTTTATCCGTCAAATCTTCTTGTGATGCGCGATAATACTTAGCATATTCATCATCACCACTCACTTCACTTACATACCAATAGTTGCCATCTTTTGCAGGCACCGAGCTATCGTCTTTTACAATACGACCTTTCATTTCTTCAAACAGCTGGGTTTGCAGCGCTTGGTGAGGCGCCATTTGCGCTTCACAGTAATCATTCTCTGCTTTTAGATGTGCCAATACGTCGGCATTTTTACGCTCGTCATCACGCATCCAGTAGTAGTTATCGATACGCTCATGATTATGATGCAGCAAGGATTTCGGCTGCTTTCTGGCTAGCGGTTGAGTTTTTTCCATCACCAAGTAGTCATCCTAAATTCGTTATTTTTCACCAGTGTATCATGATTCAAGTGCCACACCAGCGCGCAAAGAAAAAGGCCGAACATGATTGCGCGACCTTTGCATTGTTTAGTGTAAACGGGAGTTTCTAGGCTTCCGCTTCCTCTAATTGATTATCGTCAGACTTAGGCTTGCGTCTGATCTTCGCTTTTAAGCGTGAACCTGCCCCCTGCACATCGGTTAAGATAATGTATAGGGCTGGCACTAACACAAGCGTGATAAGCGTTGCGAATAACACGGCAAATCCAAGTGATACCGCCATCGGAATAACAAACCTTGCTTGTAGGCTTGTTTCAAAGATGATTGGCATGACACCAGCAAACGTCGTAATAGAGGTTAGCGTGATTGCCCTAAAGCGTGCACAGCCCGCTTCAATAACCGCCTCTTTAAGCTTAACGCCTTCGGCACGTGCTTGGTTGATATAGTCCGTCATTACCAAGGAGTCATTAATCACAACACCTGCTGCGGCTACTAACCCGAACATAGACATAGTACTCATATCTAAGCCAAACACTAAGTGACCCCATAGCGCACCGACTAAGCTAAATGGGATTACTGACATCACGATAAGCGGTTGCGCATAGCTCTTGAGCGGTACAGCCAATAAGATATAAACCATCAACATACCAGCTGCAAAGAATAAGATCTGCTCACTGGTTTGTGCTTGGCGCTCTTCCACACTACCACCCAGCTTAGTTTTTACGCCTGGGAACTGCTTAAGTAGTTCTGGTAAGATATTTTCTTCAATATTCTTAACCACCACATCAGGTTCAATCAGCTCTTCATCGATGCTACCGTATACGTATACCGTTCTAAAGCCATCTTCACGACGAATATAATTGATACCCGGTTTCTCGGTAAACTCTACGACGTCGCCTAGCATCACTTCTTTGCCTTTTGGCGTAGTGATGATAGTACGCTTAAGTGAAGCCAAGGCTTTACGATCTAGTTCAGGATAACGCACCATCACTTTGATCTCTTCACCATCACGAATAACCCGCTGCGCTTCACCACCGTAGAAGCTATTACCAACCTGAATAGCAACATCAGCCAGTTGCAAACCTAGCTCATACGCCACTGGTTTGAGCGCAATCTGCATTTCTTTACTCGCAGGGTCAATACTCGAGCTGATATCAAATAACCCAGGTTGCTGTTGAAGCATAGAAATAAGCTGTCTGCCCGCCGCATTCAGAGTCTCGATATCTGAGCCTAGTAAGCGATAGCCAAACTCGCCTTCACCGCCGCCCTCATTGCCAACACTGTCATACACAATGATTGACTTCACCGCAGTGATCTCTGGCATTGCTTCACGCCAACGACGCGCAAGTTCAAAAGCGGTAAACGGTCTTAAATCTTCATCAACAAGCGTTGATAATACCAAGCCCTTCGTGCGACTTTCGTTCCAAGAATATATATCCTTAATCATGCCTTGACCGAATTCTTGCATAATGTTTTTATCAACATGGTGCATCATTAACTCGATCGACTGCATTGCCGCAATGGTTTGCTCATCCGAAACATTATCGTTCATAGTAACTTCAATTCTCGGATAGTCCTCTGGCACCTTGGGGAAAGGAATAAAACGTACAAGATTAGAGGTCACCAAACTTAAGCTAAATATCAACATTGCTACAAAGCTTAAAAACACCGTCCATCGCCATTCGACACAGCGCTGAATAAAGCGTCTGTATGGTCCATTAACAAAGGCGAAGAACTTCTTGTTAAATGCAGCACGACGACTGTTTGGGCGCAGTGGTTTAATCTTAGTGTGGGCAATATGCGCTGGTAAAATCCATTTTGATTCAATCAAACTAAACACCAGACATAAGATGATAACGCCCGAAATTGACTTAAAGAATGCGCTCTCTGGACCTGATGAGAACAACATAGGTGCAAACACCGCAATGGTTGTTAATACACCAAAGGTTGCTGGCGTTGCAACACGCTTAGCGCCGATCACTACATTTTTAACACTGTGACCTTTACGTTCAATTTCGGAGTAAGCGGCTTCCCCTATGACAATGGCATCGTCTACCACGATCCCAAGCACCATGATAAAGGCGAACAGCGATACAATATTAATGCTGATTCCAAGTGCGGGCATAAACAAGAACGCGCCAAGGAAACAAACAGGCAGACCAATCATTACCCAAAGCGCGAGTTTAAAACGCAGGAAAATAGTTAGCATGATGGCAACCAGTAACGCACCTTGGATCATATTGCTCTTCATCATTTCGAGTCGAGCATTTAGGTAGTACGTCATATCAACGATTGGTTCTAATCTTAAGCCTGCTGGTAATTCAGCATTTTTCTTTTCGATATACTGATGTACCGCCTGAGCGATAGGGATCATGTTTTGGTCTTTGGTCGCTTTAACCGCTAAAAATACCGCATTTTCACCGTTCAAACGAAAATAGTATTCACCTTCAGTTAGGCCATCTTTGATTTCTGCAATGTCTTGAAGGTAAATTTTCGCGCCGTTATCGCCGACCTTAACAGGGATGTTTCTAAACTCATTACCGCGGTACATTTGGTTTTCAACACGCACGGCAATAATGCCTGATTCCGTCCTTATCTGACCTGCTGAAATGTTGGTCGAATAACGTCTAATTGCATTGCTCACATCATTAATGGTTAGGTTGTAACGTCGCAGAGCATCTGGATCTACTTCAATACCAATCTCGTAGTCAGGGGTGGAGCGGTCAACCAGTGATATCACCGGAATTTCTAGTAACTCATCCTCAATTTCTTTAGCAATTGGCTTGAGCGCATTCAACGGTAGATTACCTGCAAGCGCAATGTTCACTACGTCTTGACGAAACTCTATAAGCTGAACCTGCACAGGCTCCATGGACGCTGGGAAGGTCGCGATACTATTCACACGCGAGCGAATTTTATCTTCGACTTCCGTTAAGTCTTCATCTTTATAGATTTCAAGTTGCGCACTACCGCTGCCTCTAGCGGCACGGTAAACCCCTTTTTTGATTTCTGTAACGTCTTTTAATGCTTCTTCAATTTTGATCAAGATCCCCTCTTCAATTTCTTGAGGAGACGCGCCAGGATATACGGCTGACACCGTCACATAATTGATCTCAAAGTTTGGAAACATTTGTCTTTGGATAGTCATATAACTGATAAAACCCATTATCAGTATGAAGACCATCAACAAGTTCGCTGCTACCGTATTATTCGCAAAATAGGCGATAATACCGCGCTGCGATGTTTTTTCTATATCACTCATGGTCGCTCCTTGCTGTTACAGCTTTTCCGGCTGACTACTTGGCTTTGATGACGAGTCCGTGCCAGCAACTTTAACTTCCATGCCTTTTTGTGGGTATTCTGGTGGCGTCATGACCACTTTATCGCGACTTGTGATGCCATCACCAATTAGGAAGAACTCCCCCTCTTCGCGGATAACTTGCACTTTACGTGGCTCAAGCTGGTTATCTTGATTAAGCAACCAAACCGACTGATTATTCACGATATCTTGAGGTAGGCGGTAGATTTGTTTTAACGTTTTACCCGCAAAGCTAACTTGTACATACGTACCATATTTTATCGCTGGCTGACGCGTTGTGAGACCGTACGGGTCGTTAATACGTACCACTAGGTTGTTCATGCGAGTTTGTTGGTCAACAGTACCTAGGTCTCTATCAATTACCGCTTCACGAGTAAAAGCATTCACGCCACGCTGATAAACCGTGGCAGCAAGCCCTGACACTCGCTCAGGTAGAAAAACAGAATCAAAACCCGCGATAGGAATAATGACTTCTGCAGTTTCGATGTTATTGACAGTACCGACAGAGCTACCCATGGAAACGAACTGGCCAAGACCAACGTCTTTTTTCACTACCAACGCATTGTAAGGTGCAATCACTTCACAGTTTTCTAGATCTCGTTTTGCACGCTGTAATGCGGCTTTTGCAGATTTTACTGAGGCTTTGGCACTCATGACTTGCGGTTTACGCAAAAATAGGTCGGTGTGCTTTTTATTTGGAAACCTTCTTGCTTCATCAGCAGCAACGTCAGCTTGAGCTTGCTCTTCAATAAGCTGCGCTTCAGCCCTTGCAAGTTCAGCTTCCGCTTGGAGCAATGCAGCTTCGTAGTTATCTTGCTCAATGCGAAGCAGCACCTCGCCTTTTTGTACCAGCCCACCTTCGACAAAGTTAGGGTGCCAGTATTCAACCTCGCCCGAGACCTGAATAGAAAGCTGCGTGCTCTCTAGCGGTTTTACTTCGCCATAACTTTGGATCACCACTTGGTGATCTTGCGCAGTGATTGTTTCAACTTCAACAACAGGGCGAGAATCGACTTCCTGCTTCTCTGGTTCACTTTTAGCCACTGCATTGATGACCTTAAATCCAACAACACCCACTATAAGCACGGTAAAGGGTAGAATCCATTTTAGAATTTTAGCTTGCATGACAATACCTATTGATAATTTTCTGACCGTATAGTAGCAAGTTTATTGCGTTCTCGGATGTGACATTTGTAAGAATCTGTTACACCTGTAGAACATCTATTTATAGTCACGCTAAAGCATCAAAAATTATTAAGTAATTTCAAACAATTAAACATTTACGAGATTGATATATAAAGACCTTTTCAAGTATGGCTTTTGCAAGATACATAACAACTTCTTTGATTTTTTGTCACAATCATCGCCTAGATCTGCTTTGCTACATGATGAAACTCAAGCGCTAAAATAAAACTCCCTATTAATACGACGGCCAGCAATAAATAGATCCCAAGCTGCCCACTCAAAATGCCAAATATACTCGCTATCACTAGAGAGAAGCACACGGCAATAACAACAGCCACCGCGATAAGAGATACTCGGTTTTGGCATTGCTCTATCAAAATATCAATAGTCTTAGCGCCGACTAGACGTTTGATATTAAAAATTGGCGCACTCAATATCGCAAGATAACCGAGCAAACCATACATACCTGCAACTACTTGTATTAACATCATCAGTGCGATCACCAGCCCTGCTAAAAAGCTCAGCATGGCTGTTTTATTGAGTTGCTGCATCCGCAACTTGATATCAACGAGCTTTAAGATCGATTGGCTTGGGTTTTGCTGTTTGTACAAAGCAGTAATCGTATGCAAGTCTAATTTCTCCCCCGCTTTGGCTCGCACCAAAATATTTCCACTAATAAAATTAAAAGGTAGATAAGCCAAGGCTTGTGCTTGGGAGGTATGGCTGAAGGTATTTTCAACAATGCCCACAAGGGTAATAGGGCGCTGGTTTTTGTCGTAGATGGTCATGCCGATATCTGCCGCAGTCACGCCAAGGCGCTGTGCTAAAAGCTGATTGAGCACCACTTTTTTTCCCGAACTATTGATAGCTAAGTCATCCTCAGAGAATCCGCCACCAGCAATAAATCTTTGGCCTGAAGTGCTAAAGTAACTTGGCCCACTGAGCTGTAAATAAGCGACGACTGAGTCGCTGCCATCATCAACTAGGCTCAGCGACTCCAGAAATACAAACTCATGAGGTAATACGCCAGCCAGAGCAGCACTCTCGACACTTGGGTGTTGTCTAAGCGCCGACAAATTTATCATCGCTTGATTATATCTTGCTTGAATAGCATCTGAGCTGCGTTCGTAGTTACTTTGCTGTAACTCAACAAAATAAAGGTTATTTGAGTTAAAACCACTTGATGTATTTAGCTGCCCACCAAAGTAACTCAATAGCCAAAATGCAAAGCTCATTGTGACTATACCCACACCAATTTGCAATCCGAGTAAGGCTTGACTCATTGACTTAGGTAATTGTTTGACCTGTCCTTTTCCTGCGCCACTTAATTGACTACGAATATCCTTAAATGACACCTGAGACATTGCAAGTTTTACAAACACCAGTGCACAGAGTTGAGCAAAGACAACCACCAACAAGAAGCTCCACCAAGGCAACGTTAGCCAAACTACGTGTGCTAAAGCCTCCTTTGCCCAAAACTGCATTAGCCAAACGCCAGCTTTCGCTATCCCTATGGCAAACAATGACGCAAATAAAAAAATTAAGGCGATATAACACCACTGCTCTAGTTGCAGATTGCCGCGCTTAGCACCGAGTACAATCGCCAGCGCCAGCTGGTTTTGTTTGGATTTAAAATCTAACAAGTAGAGTGAAAATGCATTCACTAAGGTAATGATAAGTAGCCCAACGCCTGCAAATGCTAACCATTGCGTCGTTGTTCTTAGCTGCCCTTTTAGTTTATCTGCAAGTGGTAACAACGAAAATTTGAGCGTCGCACGACCAGATATCGCTTGTTCTAACTGAGCTTGCTCAAATGCAGCTTGAAACTGTGTTTGTAAAAGCGTTAATTGCGCCTTTACATTGCCTTGCTTTATACGACCTACAAGAAATAAGTCGCTTCTTACCGCCAAATGATCCATACCCGTAATACTGTCACCCATCATAAGGGCGAATGGCAAAAATACCTCACTCATCCGGTTAGATTGATATAATTGCGGTTCGGACTCGTCGCACGCGGCCACTCCCACCACGGTATAACGACGCTCATCAAGTTGAACGCTCTGTTCTATCATGTTTTCATCAGGAAAATGTTGCTGCACAAAGCACTCTGTCACAACAATTTCATTAGGTGCTGTACCAAGAACATCACTTTGGGAAAACCACCGCCCTTCCTTTAAAGTAATATCAAAGAGTGAAAAGAAATCATCACTGACATAAGTTGTCTCGACCCTTGGCTCAACCACTGAGCCACGCAATAAGCTATGGCTATAAAATACCGCGGAGGCTTTATCAAACAACTGTTTGTCTTGAGCTAACTGCCAAGCAACGGGTGTGGAAATCGCATTTTCCATGATCGTCTTGTCATGTTCATCTAACATATCACCCTGTAGCCAAAAGAGTTTATCGCTTTGCGGATAAGGTAGCGGCTGATAAGCCTGCCATGATAAGCCAATACTCATTAGCATCGCGGCGAAAGCGCTGCCCAATAACGCAACTAACATCAGATTTTGTCGAAGACTATGCCAAAGCCGCCCCAATAACGTACGCCATAATGTCATACTTATCACTTCTCTAACTCAGAAGGATTGATCAACGCATTGAGTGGTCTGCGCAGTATTTGTTGCAGTGAAAAGTATAAACACACACTCGACACCAACACTATCCCCGCAGCCGCAACCGAAAACTCTGCCACATTAAATGTTTGCTGAAAGTACGGCGATAATAATAAACAGCCCATCAGGGCGATAATTAACGCGATACCTATGTGCTTAAAGTGGGTGATAAGATCCTCTTGAGTTAGATCGCTGTGTTTGGCACCCATAACCATCTTTGTACCATAATGGACAACTTTAAGTGACTGGCTATATCGGAACACGCCGATTAAACCAACAACAACCAGCAGCAACGCCAGTGCAAGTATAAATAGTGCCCCGTAGGTGACCAAAGTATCAGTCAACAGGTATTGCTCACGCTGCGCTGCAAGTGATTTAAAACTAAAGATTTTCAATGCAGGATGAACCTGAGCTAGCAGCTCGGCGAAATGGGATTTAGTAACCGGCTGCTGAGTCTTTATTAACGCTGTCCTATTGCCTTGTACTGCTCGATAAACATAGGGTAATACGGGCTCACCCGGCACAGCTAAATCGGCCACAACACCAATAACTTCAAATGCCGCATCTTCGTCTGTAATGTCAAAACTCAAGCGTTTGCCTAGCGCCTTTTCCTCTCCACCTAGCTGCTCAGCAAAAGTTTTATTGATAATTAGCTGCTGATCGCCTCGACGCACTGCTTCACTATCGAAAAACTGCCCTTGTAGTAATGGCAAAGAGAAAAATTCGAGATAGCTACTATCCACTACTCGACCAACAGGGTGCACTCGTTTGAGCGTCTCAACCTCTTGCAATGACCAAGTGTCAACACTCTGTCCAATAGGTGAGCGACTTCGACTTACCGCAATTACTTCTGCAGTATTTGCTAAAACCTCACTGGCTTGACGCATTATCTCTTCGTACTCGTCTCTCGGCATTGTATCAGGAGCATAAAGCGTGACTTCGTATTTATTCTTGAGATCTACTGCATAAGCATTGTTGAGATGAGATATGGCAGAAACACCAACATTAAAGCAAAAGAATATCAAGATAATAGAGATACTTAACTGACTCACTGCCATGATCCGTTGCACTCGCGAACTCATAACAACAGCTGTGCCCTTGCCACTTTGTTTTAGCATTTGCGTTAAGTGACGAAAGCGTATTGCTGACATTCCACCTAGCAACAATAACCAGCTCGCCAATAAAGCGACCAGTGCTAATGCGAGCACACTTTGCCAAGTTAATGCTATCAGCTGCGCTTGCGGCAACAGTCCAACGAGTTCTGTCTGTAGCCATTGGCAAATAACATAAGACGCGCCAATTGCAACCACGAGTGATACTGAGCAAAGTGCTAGCAATGGTAACCATTGCATCAGCGCAATATCTCTTATTTTTGCTCCCACCACCGCTTGAATTGCCAACCTGCGCTGGATCTGGCTGAGCCTTGCAAGATATAAATTACTAATATTTAATAGCGCTATACCAAGTAAGCCAAGCGATACCACAAACACCCCAAACAACAATAAGGGGGATTTACCGAGTATAATTGATTTTAACGGCACCGCGCGAATGCCAATATGCCATTTCGCAAAGTACTCACTGTCGCTCACTTTGCTGCGCCAAAGTGTGTTCATTTCGTTGGAAAGTGAGAGGCTAACTTGTGCATGCTTCACACCTGTAGCCAGTTTACCCACCATCAAATTAACCGCGTAGCGGTTCCACCAGTACGGCTTTGCTTCCTCTAAAGTTAGGTTATATTGCCAAGGTAGCCAAACCGCAGTGTTGTGTGTGAGCTTTTTTAAGTTGGGCTCATAAAATTGCTCTGCTGCGACACCGACAATTGTAAACTCTCGCTCATCCAGACGCAGCGTTTTATTTAAAATATCGGGGTCACCATTGAAGTGACTTTGCCAAGCTTGATAGCTAAGCACAGCGACAGGGCTGCTCTCATTTACGGGTTCAGTAACAACCCGGCCCATCGCAAGCGGCATATCAAAAATACTAAACCACTCGGGCGAGACATAAGCCGATTCAACCTGTGGTGCATCGGCATCCGAAGTTAGCAATTGCTCAGCATAATGCACCATAGCCAACTGCTCCATTGTCACAGGTTTATGCTCGTATAAATGCATTAATGATGGGTAGTTAAAGGCTTCGCTGCTCTCGTTGCCATTTTCATCAAACATTGGGTATTCAAGCTTTACAATACGTTCTGCGTTTGAATACGGCAAAGGTGAGAAATACAAGCTATGTAACATCCCCATTGCGACAAGCATCACAACGAATACGCAGCTCAGCGTAGTCACAACACTAACATGATAGATATTTACTCGGCCTAAGTTGAACACTTGCATGACACCCTCTCTATGCGCGTAAACTAACAGGTGGAGCAGAAGCGACGGTACCTAACAGCTCGCCATCAAACAACTTCACCTGCCTTGGAGCCATATCGGCATAACGAGGATCGTGCGTCACCATACAAACGGTAGTGCCTTGCTGATGCAATTCAGCAATCAATTGCATTACCTGATCGCCACTTTTCGAATCTAAGTTACCAGTTGGTTCATCTACCAGTAAAATGCTTGGATCGGTCACCAAAGCACGAGCAATGGCGACACGTTGCTGCTGCCCGCCTGATAACTGATTAGGCTTGTGTTGAACGCGATGCGACAGCCCAACCTTTTGTAAACAAGACTCGACTCGCAGCTTTACTTCTGCCTTACTCAACTTCTCAGGACGGTACTTTAGGGGTAAAGCGACATTATCGAATACCGAAATTTCATCAATGAGATTAAAAGCCTGAAAGACAAACCCAATGTGTTCATTACGAAGCTCAGCAGCCTGATCAAGCGTCAGCGTTGTCACATCATGAGCACCAATCGTATAACTACCACTTGTTGCTTGGTCAATTAAACCAATGATGGATAATAAAGTAGATTTACCACAACCAGAGGGACCAGAGATCGAAATAAAATCGCCTTTTGCTATTTCCAGTGAAATATTTCTCAGTGCATGTGTTTGTAGCTCTTCGGTTTCGAACACTTTATTAATATTTTTAAGCACTATCATTTTGATATTCCTACTTTAATAAGATTGTCTCATCTAGACTGGCAAGGTAGGCTAGATCAGAAATGATTAATCGTCTCCCGGCTTCAACGCCAGAATTTATAACAATATATTTCCCAGTTGAAGCACCAAAGGTGATTTCCACCGGCTTTGCGGTTTCATCACTAGTCAGCGCAAAGAAAGTCTGTGTTTGATTGTCTTTAGCATTGGCGGGACGCTGTACATAAGTGGCATTGGTAAGGTGCTTAATGGCAATACTGGCGGAGATACTCAGCTGCGAGCGTGCCTGCTTTGGTAGTGTATTTGGTAAACTCACCTCAACTTCCACACTATTGTTTGTCACCACAGGGTCAACTCGGAGTACTTTACCTTTTATGATATTGGCCTGCATCTTCACCATAACGTCTTGGCCTGTTTCAACCCAACGCACTTGGGACTGCGGCACAGATAATACCGCCATCAACGACTGGTTAGAGCCGATTAATGCCATCTCATCGCCAATATTAAGTTGCTGCCCAAGCGCTAAAGGCATGCGCTCAAGGATCCCTGAGGTACTAGCCCTAACCTCTAATTGTTGCTGCTTTTCTAGTAAGTTATTGAGTTCTTGCTCACGAATATTAATTTCCTCGTTGGCAAGAGTAAGGGCCGAACCATGCAGTGCTTGCAACTGTTCAGTTTGCTGCTCTAGTAGAGTTATTTCATGTTGCAAGGTACTCAAGCTGGTTTCAGTTTGGGCAAAATTCAGTGCAGAAATAATGCCTTGTTGTGCGAGATTTTGTTCCGCGCGGTGACGCAATACTAAGGTTTTAAGCGCACCTTGTTTTTGCATCAGCTGTGTTCGCTCATTTAGCAGCTCTCTTTGCTGAGTCAGTAACAGTTGCTCTTTTATGGCCCGCGACTGTCGCAAAGCTTGTTTGGCTTGCTGAACTTGTAACGTAAGATCTGGGCTCACAAGCTCGGCGATCACGTCGCCTTTATGCACAATTGCACCCGCTTTATGGTGAATAGTTTTAACGATAGCCGCGCTTTGCGCGTTTAATAAAAACTGCTCGGCACTACGTAATTCCCCAAAGCTATCCACTGACAAAGTAAGCGGCCCTTGTTTCACCTCTGCTACCAGTATCTCTGTGCGCATCACACTAGTATGAGATGTCCATTGTTGCCACAGCAGATAAAAAACTATCACCACCATTAAACAGGCAACCACAATATAATGTGTGGTCTTTTTTGGCTTCGCTGGTTTGACTAGATCCATTTCCCCTCCTCATTGACCAAACATTAATAGCGAGATTAATGCCAACTTTAAATAACTTTAATTTTCAATTGTTTAATAGATTTTAAGTTGAAAGATCTAGCTTATATTTCGAAATCGGAATACCCACTCCGGGATCGGAGAGTAACTGCGGTGAGTACAACTTATCTGTTGTTACACTCGTTTTGCCTTGAGCTTCTGACAGGTTCAGTTGTTTTGGGTACACCGAGTCAACATCATGAAAAAAATGGTATTAGGTGTCGCCCTCGCACCCACTACAAGCTTTGCTAAACAGAACAAAGAAGAAGAAAAAACCATCGCCAACGTAAGCGATGCCAACATCAGTGAAGCAGTTCTCGCCAGTATTGAAATAAAAAAGGTCGAAGATGGTAGAATTTTATTCAAAGCGGATAAGCTATTTCTAAGTGGGCCACCACACAAGTGCCTCCTTGAAAGCGTGTGGATGACAAAAAGGCAAGCAAACACGGCGATTTGGCAAAAGCCGCTGCGTTATTCCAGCTGCAGAGTATTTTGGATACAAGCACAGCTTAGGGTGCCGTTCAGGCCACTAAGCCACATAAAGCGTATATCGATCGTCTGCTCACAAAAGCGTTAGAAGCGTAACTCAACAATTCTTGTATGATACGAGTGAAATGAATGAAAACTTTAAGGGCTAGTAATTTGCTAGCCCTTATTTTGTCTGTCTATATCGCTAAGCTAAAGCAGGTTTAGAACGATAGTACTGAATACAACCTAACTGTGCGGCATTAGTCAGTAAAATCATCACAAACATCAGCACATGAGCTACGCTAACATGACCAAGACTCAGCTCCGCAGCCAACCCAATTCCTCCCGCTAAAAACTGTAGCGAGAAATATCTTGCGCTTAAGTTAGAAACATCACCGCTTTTAATCGTTTTATAGGTTTGTGGCATCACTCGAATTGAACTCATCACTAGTCCTAAGTAAGTTAACGCATTTAGCAACGCAGCAGCTTCGATGTCCTTAACCAATAAAAGCACAAGTGGTAGCGTCGACAAACCAAGCAAAAGTGCTAATTGATTGCGTTGCTTCGAGCTTGCGTTGTACCGAATAAAATAATATAAAATAAGTGCGCTTAAAGAACCGGTAATCGCGAAAGGCAGCACCATGAAAAAGCGTTCAAAGAAAATGTTATAGGCAATAAAATAAGAGCTTTGTGCAACACCAAAACTCATCATTAACAGTGAGACACCTGATACACTGCGATTTTTACGGATCTTCCTAATCAAAGGAACAAAGCTTAAAACCAAAACGAAAGAAGAAACGACCGGTAAATATTCGCTCAATGCCAACTCCAAATGTCTAAATTGTTGCTAAGTTAAGGTGCTGTAAACCCCTTAAAGACACATTGTAAAATAATGATTTTTAAGGTTTTTATTTTTGAAGGCGCGCATTTTAAGAGCTAAACATAAAAATACAACATAACCTATAGAATCTATTTTCCACCTCTTGGCAATGCTCAAATACAACCGTATAAAAATAAGTACACTTGAAACGCGGCAGCATGAGACGTCCCGCTCCCAGCCGATATGGCATTAATTAAGTAAAACCTATGTTAAAAAAATATAAATAAAACTTTACAAAAAGCATTATTGTTTCTATTTTGG
>NZ_JAKEVK010000360.1:0-1949 GCF_022398435.1 Pseudoalteromonas sp. Isolate6
ACTTAAATCTATCTTGATAAGAAAGCGCCCTAACAAATGAAATAAAATGAATTATTTTTGAATCTTGGCACTGACGATAACGCTCAAATATCTTTAATAGATAATCACTGCTTACAGTCATTACCCCAGCTTCAGAAAGCTTTAAGTAGAGATAGGCAAGGTCTGAAAAAAGTGCATCTATGTCAAGGAGTTCGTTTGTTATATCCTGATCAAAAATGACTCCCTCAATAATTGGCGAGAGTACAGCTAGTTGGAATGGATTGTTTGTAAGCAACTTTTCTCGATATACGCTTGCCTGCTTTAGCGAACTTAGCCGGATACAACAAATGTCCAAGCCTGACGATGATGAGAGCTCAAGCCCAGCTAATTTTAAAAACGCATCAGGATCTTGCTGCCAACGAGCATAAGCATGAGTTAACGCTTCTACCCCTTCCCCCATTTCTTTAGCTTGTTTTAATTTATGATCAAATGCCTTAGCAATTGCTGTTTGAAATAACACCAGTGGCATGTTGTTAAACCAACAAGTTAGCGAAATAACTAAACACCCCAACCAATCATCGTTATCTATCGCCGCCGCAGGTAACGGGTCATGTGTAAAGTGAATTGCAGGCTGCCAATAACCTTGCATAGCACTTATAGAGTTGAAACGCAGGTATTCCTGGATCCTTCTAGGACAATCACTATCGCCTTTACTATCCAATACCATAAGCAACGTCGCCTTGCGTGCTTTTAGTTTAGACGTTAGTGCATTTAGGTTTTCACGGGTTTCGATAAAGCGCTCGAAACTTTCTAGGTCTTCTATTGGTTGCCTAATAACATACGCGTGTTGACTTTCTACGTAAGGAAATCTTGATTCTAAGTACTCAGTCATTCGACATGAATTGTGACGTATGTAGTAAGATGATATTTCGGTTTGCTGTAAAGCAGCAGCAATAGCCTCTGAGAGATAAAAGGCATTCTCGTTGTTTTTTTCAATAATCAGCCAGTTGTGACAAATGAGGAAATTGTTAAGTTCGGCTAACTTGACGTCATCTAAAATGACCTCATTACTCGCAATTTTTGGAAACGTTCTTAACTGAAGTGCTTCATACTTCAGTGGTTTCTTATCAGCATTTGAGAAATAGTTATTGACCTGAACATCTCTGTTCCCTTGGATCACAGCTTCTTCAAACGTACTACTATCAAATTGGCTTAGTTGCTGCGGAACATCATTATCATATGCATTGGTTTCGATGCCAATGCTTGAACCAACCTCTGCTTCCTTTGGATCAGCACTCATATAAAATCACTTTTAAAATTTTAAAAACGGGAGCAATTAAGCCTTAAGAGCTTCAAATAGCGAGTACTTCGCTATGAAAGATACAAGCTTCTTAACTAGCTTAAATTTACAGGGTCAAACCACCCCTTATCGGAATTTAAGGCTACCTTTAGTCTTTAGCACCAAAGTTAAGCGTAATGTCCCTATTACCAGTGATGACATTTGGTGCATTCGCCCCGCCGTTAAAGGTGCACCCTTGAAACTGAGTATTGCTTTGCTGTCCATTTTGATTTGTAGGGTCTGAGTGGTGGTTGTTTTGTTGATTTTCTATTCGCTTTTGGTGGTACTCTAGCACTTCTTCAGGCTCAATATTAAGCGCAGTCAATAGATTCTTTAGCTTACTTACCGTCGATGACGAGAGTGGCGCTAAACTGGCTAAGTAACCTTCTGTCTTATAATTGCGAAGGCTTCTATCACTCATGTAAGCACTGTCTATAACTTGCTGTTCAGATAGTCCTTTCTGATTAATCTTCTCAACAATTAGCTGCCTTAAAGACTCTAATTGCATCTCATCCGCAAAGTTATAAACTTGTTCCATTTCGCGCTCCTTACCCTCAGGCATACCAAAAAATCTCACTTACCGGTCTAAAAACCACATTTAGATTACATTTCTATACAATTAAAACATAAT
>NZ_JAKEVK010000361.1:0-1866 GCF_022398435.1 Pseudoalteromonas sp. Isolate6
GTCATATTTATATTCTTCACCTTATAAAAAAAGGAAATAATCATGAAAAGTGTAATAGCGAAGCTCTCTTTACTATTCGTAAGTACTGGTACTTTTGCTACTGAATACAGCATTTTTCCAGATTGGCTAGTCAAAGATGAATGCACATTAACAGAGCCATTTCCTTTTCCAAACGACTTGACTCAGCTAAAACCCTACCCACTTGACGCATACAATAAATTAGTGAAGTCGTGTGAAGAGTTAAAGCCCGTAAAGCCTAATGAATCGCAGAAGCTTGATTATTTGGATCACCGATACGCACTATTTTCATGGCTGAGCTTTACCGCACTAAACAGGCAATTGGACGAAAACTATAAGCTCACGCAAAATAATATAAAAGTGTGTGAAGCCGATTCAGGCGCCAACTGCCCGCTTCCACTTTGGATAAACTGGCGTGAAACCGAGACTATTTTCACAGCAGATGCAGCGCCTCCAAAAAACTGGGAAATATCCAAAAACTTCGCCATGATGCAGCCTTTATCTGCAGTGGAGCAAGTTGCGCCCAAAAATACACCGAAAAAACAGGCAATTTTAACTGACCAAAAAAACAACCCTGTATATTATCAGAAGTTTGTTAGTCCCTATGTATTCAATTTTATTACCAAAAATAAACTATATAGCATAGATGGCCAAATTGAATTCGCGAATAACCCAACTTATAGTTGGGCATGCAAAAGCCAGAGCGCGAGTAGCATGTGCATCAACATGAATACGATTGGCTTTTTAGCGTGTTCCAGTGGTTCCTCATTACCCACTTGTAACTTGCCACAAGACCTGACCAATTTTGACCCTAAGCCGCCAGGCCTTGCTATCGAGATAAAGGTAGCGTGGAAAATACTCAATGAGTCTGATGATCCGAGTAAGTACATTCGCGCAACACTGCCCGTAAAACGCTACCACCAAATACAAAGTGGTGAAACAGGCTCATTTAAAGTCGAAGAACAAGAAGTTGGCGTAGTTGGATTTCACATAATGCAGAAAACCGGCACATCTAGTAATTGGATTTACGCAACCTTTTCACATCAGGATAATGTTTGGGGCAACTCTCCAACCTTTTTCGATAAGCAATGTCCAACATGCGCAATCAATCACCCAGTAGGAGGCACTAAGCCTACTCAAGTGGTTCGATTGGAACAAATATCACCGGTTGTTGAAAAAGTGAATCAGCATATTTCTAAGCTATTCAAACAAGAAAACGCTGTTCTGCAATATTACAAACTAATTGGTACGCAGTATTCAACTAATAACAGCAGTAAGCCAATGACTGATATTAATGGCCAACCAAGTGATACAATTGAAACCAAGCTCACCAATTATTCAGGTGGATTGCCCCACCCTGTTTATCTAACTAATGAGGTGATTGAGACATTTTTACAACTAGGAAATCAGCCATTAGGTAAACAAGAAGCGCTTTATTATAAAAGCTCCTCTTGCATGAATTGTCATGCAGCAGGCGGGATCGCAACCGACTGTGATAAGAATACCGGCAAACCGATATTTACACCACGTACAGCAGATTTCTCTTTTATATATCATGATGCAAAGGCACAGTTTAAGGAGCAAAACTGTATCAAAGAGGAGCCCTGAGGTTTGGGGTTAGCTGCCTAAGCTGATGTGTATTTCTGTGAGCTGCAATGAACACTTGCAGCCTCAACCGCATAATACCAGTTGCATTAAGTAAATGATCTATCTTGAAGCGGGGAAATAGCTTTAGTAGCACCGCTCTCGCGTCCTGCTACCGCTAAGGTACCTATATCCATATAGGCAAGGCAAAAATTTTGCTATTTAGTTGTTCTAAATGAGAAATTTTTAACGAAGCTAATATGC
>NZ_JAKEVK010000362.1:0-1861 GCF_022398435.1 Pseudoalteromonas sp. Isolate6
CTATCGTGGGTTTTTAAAGGGATATTTATTCCCGAATTCAAACCATTTTTAGATAGTATTTCAATAAGTTCCATTATGTTGTTTGTTCTTGTTTTTTTGTGTTTTTTTTTGCTCCATGATTGAGGGATATTTCGGTTCATCTGAGAAGATAGAAAATTATTCGTTTTTTCTCTGTCTGAGAGTATTTTTTTGATCAATTCCTTTTCTAAATTTGATTCACTTTTTAAAGTGGATGAGTAAAGTGATTTGTTCTCAATTGTGGTGAGGATAAAATATTCCATTCCACTCATTTCACAAAACTCTTGGCATAACCCTTTTAAACAATGTTCTGATTCAGACTTTTTTATTCGTTCTATTAGTTGATAAAAATCTTTTATGTTCATTGTAAATTACTTCCATATAAAAATGTCGGCTTAAGCAGCTAGACTTGTTATTTTAAGTATGACTTCTTCATAGAACTCAGCAGTCTTTGAGCCTTGTGAGTAATACTTTTTGTTGAAGCAAACTGCAGGTACTCCGTGACTTGATATTTCTTGAGCTCGGCTATACTTGGCGATTAATTCTGGTGGAGAAAATGCTGCATCGATTGCGGCTCTCGCTTCTTCGCTATCGAGCTTTAGCTGCTCAGCAAGAGTCACCAATTGCTCTGAATTAAATAGGTCTAGGCCTTCATTAAAATAACCTTTAATCAAAAGCTTATTCATTTCTATATGGAGGTTGTTAAGGCTTGCAAAGTGCATTAATTTATGTGCTTTTGAAGTGTTGTAGTAATGCGTTCTTTTACTGAAGTCGATCGGGACACCAGCAGCTTTGGCGGTTGCTAAAAGCCCTTTTCTATACTCATCATGCTGCTGTTCACTCCAGCCATTTACAGCCATTAATCTGGTGCTTATTAGCTCACCCTTAGCACTGAAATTAGGTTTAACTTCATATGGTAAAAACTCTATTCTTGGAATCACTTTACCTGATAATTTAGTTAACGCGGTTGTTAAGTTTGCATAGTTAATTGGACACCAGGAACAGTCGATATCATGGACATATTCTATTATTAAATTCATTTCTTCACCCGACAGTTAGAAAGGGTGTGTTACACCCTTTAATAGTAAATTTTAAGCTTGTTTCTCTGCTTCTTGAGAAAGTTTAAAGTTTTCTAAGTTACTAACTTTATCAATTAGCTGAGTAGTTTTTGGTCCAGTAATAATATCAACTGGGAAATATTGGCCCCAAGTATGATATACAGACAGTAAAATATCTGCGGCTGAATAATTTTCGCCACCAAGGAATGTATTGTCACCAAGCTTTTGTTCAACTACGGACCATAAGTGATTGATAGTTTGGGCTGCACTTTCTAATGCTGCTAACTTAGCATCGCTATCAGTCATTGATTGGGCGATGAAAAAAAGCTTGCTGTAAGCTGGATGCATAGTGGCATTTGCAAATAATAAGTTTTCAATAGCTTGCTTTCTTTGTGGTCCTGATTCTGGTAATAGCTTATTAGAGTGATTCTCTAATAGATGTAATATTATTGCTGCACCCTCAGTATATGTCTCGTTACCCTGAACTAACACAGGTACAGTACCAACAGGGTTTAATTTTTTGAAATCTGCAACAGAGTCTTTGTTTACCAGTTCAAAATCTGCATTTATTTCACGAAGTATTATCTGTGTAGCTAAAGAGCATGCGCCAGTCATATAATAAAGTGTGTACATTTTATTTCCTTTTAAATTTAAGGGGTTCAGAGTGTAAAAACTCTGAATCTAGTTTTAGCCAATTCTTTTTCTTGGCTGCGTATTAAGATTAATGAAGTATTAGGAGGGGATAAATATGCTAATTTCAAACATGCTGTTGACAGAAAAGAAAC
>NZ_JAKEVK010000363.1:0-1805 GCF_022398435.1 Pseudoalteromonas sp. Isolate6
TGATATTTACGACGTTTCAATGTCACCCACCTCAGAGCTGGACTTGGCAAGTACTGAATACGTTGGTGCTGAGCTGGAGGGTACGGCCAAGGTCAAGGCCGGAAAAGATGCCCCATTTGTTGTAGACGAAATAAGCGCATAACCCTCACTTTTCCCGTTGGGGCCTCGGCCCCTTTTTACTATTTCAAACCTCTTTTCAAACTGAGTAAATGGCATGGCAGATAAAACACTCCAGCTCGCATTACGAATAGTGGCTGAAGCCACTGGCAAACAAAACCTTGAACAGTTAGTTGCTGAGCTGCGCCGTATTGAGCAAAGCGCAGATGATGCTGCACCTGCCACAGACCAACTCAGCCAGAATTTAAATGAGACGGCCCAAGCTGCAAAGCAAACGAGTAAGCAATCAACTCAGCTTGCCGATGACTTAACGTCCTCAACTACCGCTAGCGCTAAGCTGGATGAATCGCTCAGAGACGTCTCAAATAAAGCGAAAACCACGGCGAGCAATACGAAAGCACTGAGTGGCGACTTAAACCAGGTTGGCACTGCCACAACGAACGCCAGCCAAAAAGCAGGCGTGCTCGCGGATGTGATTGATGAGCTAGGCAACCAGCAGGAACTTATCCGTGCTTTTGAGCGTTCCAAGCGAGAGCTTGAAGAACAAGAAATTGCCACGGCTGCTGCGGCCCATGCGCTAGACCAATTACAAAAACAAGCACAAGACACCAGTAAGCCATTTGTAGAGCTTGCCCGAGGCATTGACCTTGCAGAGCGCGACTTGCAGCAAATGCGGGCTGAGCTGACGCAGCAAACCACCAAACACAATGCACTGCAACAAGAGCTAAAGCGAACTGGTCTTGATACCAACAACCTTGGCATTGCCAAACGCGAACTAGCTGGACGTTTTAACCAAGCTGGTAAAGCCGTTGATGGGTTTACGCAAGACCTAAAACAAGGCTCAGCTGCCCAACAAGCCCATGCGGCAAGCCTTGGTAACGTCGCTAGCCAAATCGCGGCGGTTGCTGCTGCCTATGTTGGGTTAGACCAAGTTGGCCAAGCCGTTCGCTCGGTCTTCGAGACTGGCGATAAATTTGAAAAGCTCGGCGTTCAGATGAATGGTCTCATGGGCAGCATTGCCCAAGGTGAAAAGGCCAGCGCCTGGATAACTGAATTTACTAAAAATACACCGCTTCAGCTCGGTGAAGTATCGCAAGCATTTGTGAAGCTCAAGGCATTCGGTCTCGACCCAATGGACGGCACGCTGCAATCTATTACAGACAGCGCATTAAAACTTGGCGGCAGTTATCAAGAAGTTGAAGGGATAAGCCTCGCACTTGGCCAAGCTTGGGCAAAGCAAAAGCTGCAAGGTGAAGAGATTTTGCAGCTAGTTGAACGTGGTATTCCTGTATGGGATATGCTGCAAACGGTCACGGGTAAAAACGTCCAGGAACTACAAAAGTTAAGTAGCGCAGGCAAGCTAGGCCGTGACGTTATCAAGCAGTTAATTGATGAATTGGGTAGAACCAGCACAGGCAGTGCGGCTGCACAAATGGCGTTATTTAGCGGCCAGGTATCTAATGCCAAAGATAATCTGGAGCAGTTTTATAACCTCATTGCTAAGTCTGGTGCGATGGATTGGCTCAAGGGCCAAATTGGCGAACTAAACAAAGAGTTCGCAGCAATGGCAGCTGATGGCCGATTGCAAGAATGGGCGCAGTCAATCAGCGACACCATTGTGGCAACCGGCACAGCTATCAAAGACACCATCACTACGCTGTATGAATACCGTGAGGAGATAGGATTTG
>NZ_JAKEVK010000364.1:0-1796 GCF_022398435.1 Pseudoalteromonas sp. Isolate6
CAAGCCCAAAGTCAAGCCCAAAGTGTAATATAACTTATGAAACACTTACTCCCTTTCTTGTCGTTGTTTCCTTTTTGAACTAGATTTAACTTAATTCGTTTAGGAGAATGAACTTTGGAATTTGACGAGCAATCGACGACTGCAGGTGAAGCAATACGTATACTTTGTCTTGATGATGAAACGAACGTGATCCGTTCGCTCAATCGATTATTTCGTCAAAATGGAATACACGCAGAGCTCTGCAATGATCCACAACAAGCCTTGTCACTTGTGCGAGCATCCTCTTTTGAGGTTGTTATTAGTGATATGCGGATGCCCGAAATGGATGGTGCTACTTTCTTACACGAGGTGAAGAGTATTTGCCCAGATACACAAAGGATATTACTTACCGGATATTCTGATCTCTCATCAACAATTAAAGCGATTAACGAAAGTGGGATCCATGCATACATTCAAAAGCCTTGGGATAACGATATACTCGTACATACGGTAAGAGAGTGTTCAGAGAAATACAGATTAAAAAGATTAAATAAGAAGCTTAATAAAGAGATAGTACAAAAAAATGAGCAACTAACAGAACTAAATGAAAACCTGGAAGGATTAGTACAAAAACGGACAGCGCAGATCCGTAAAGTATTAAGTCAATTAGAGCAAGCTAACCAAAAAGAACGTAAAGAACATCGAGCGACCGTAGAGTTGCTATATAATTTTCTGAATGCGAATCCTTTTATTGATGGGAAAAAAGCAAAAAATATAGCCAAGTTATGTAGAATCATAGCCAAGAAGTTAGCGCTCTCAAATGAAGTAGCTGAAACGGCCATGATGTCGGGATATTTAGCTGAAGTTGGCTTACTTGCTATGGATCCTGAAATTTATAAATCACCAATAAGAAAGCTAAGCGAAGCACAAAAGAAAATCTATTATACACACCCTTCCATTGCACAGCTTATGTTGATGCCGGCGCAGCACTTATCTGATGTAGCTGAAGCGATTTATCATCAGTTTGAAAAGTTCAATGGCCAAGGTATCCCTAAAGGGCTTAAAGGTAAAGAAATTCCTTTGGGCTCACAAATACTTGCAGTCGCTAGAGATTATTATGACAATTTATATAGCACGAATGGTTCTGATAACGAGAGAGCTGATTTAGCACTAGACCTTATTCGAACCTATAGGGGAAGCTTTTATTCCCCTGAAATTGTTGATATTTTGGAGCAAGCAGTAAATAACAACGAGTTAGGCCAAGATCAAGTCGGCTCGGTTGATATCTTGACCACCGAAAAGCTCAAACCTGGCTTGACATTGGGCTTAGCACTTCACAGCAATCAAGGAATTTTATTATTACCAAAAGGGCACACCTTTACCGATAAGTCTATTGAAAAACTTAAGCAGCTTGAAGCGCAGCGTCCAATACCTTTTCGAATTATGATTAAGCGATAATTATATGCTTACTGGTGAGAGCTTTATTAAATACTTGTTTACTGACAGTGTTTAGATGATAGCCAATATAGCTTTCTCGGATGTTAACACGAATGAACTGCTAAACTATATCAATGAGTCTTAATACTTGGTCAATTTGTAGGAGCAAACCTGACGCTTACAGCTTTAAAGGTTTCTAATTTAGAACAACTAAATAGCAATAATTTCGCCTTGCTTACATTGATGTGAGTACCTAGGAAATAGCAGCCTGCGATAGCGGTGTTGTCGACAAGATTTTCTCGCCTCAAAATAGATCACTTAATTTTAAGCTAATTGGTATTATATTGGCTCCTTTCAGCATGAGGGAACACATCATACAT
>NZ_JAKEVK010000365.1:0-1770 GCF_022398435.1 Pseudoalteromonas sp. Isolate6
AATGAAAATCAACTAAAAGCTCATCGCAAATTCAAGTCCGAAGCAGCGAAAAATAGTGACGGTAGTGTTTAGAAACCGTAGTCATTTCAGTATTATTAAGAAAACAGGAATAACACATAACTGAATCTTTCGACTTCAACAAAGCATTAGCTGAACTTCAATCTGGTAAAGACTTAACTGGTGAAGATGGCATTTTAACGCCACTCATTAAACAATTAGCAGAAGCAGTCCTACAAGCAGAGCTAGAGCAATACTTAGGAATTGATCTACAACTAAATCGCAAGAACGGCACTAGCAAGAAAACGATTAAATCATCCGTAGGTCAATTTGAGTTTGAAGTGCCAAGAGACCGTACTGACTAGTTTGAGTCACGACTGGTTAAGAAAAATCAACCTGAAATTGACCAAAAAATACTATCCATGTTTACGTTAGGCATGAGCTATCGGGATATTCGAGGCCATGTGCAGAAGGTGTATGGTATTGAAATTCCAGAAGCCACCATTACAGGAGTAACTGACCAGCTAATTCCAGAGCTTAAAGCGTGGCAATCACGAAGTTTTGATACGCTGTATCTGTTTCATCTGGCTTGATGCTAGTCACTATAAAATCAAAGAGAACGGCCGCTACTTTAGCAAGGCGGTTTACACAGTACTTGGAATTAATATCGATAGAGAAAAGTAAGGAGGAAAATAAAGAGAAAATAAGTGACACCCACCACTATTAGCATCCAAACTGAGGAAGTGAAGTAAAAAGCATATAAACACTCCAGTAACTTTGGCCAAAAACGTTTATTGATAGGCCAATTTTTAGCGCCTAAGTGTATCTTTACACTAAAACAGGGTTATCGCGCACGACAACGCGCTGCAAATACAGCAGTAAGAAATTCTAGAATTGAGAATGTGAGTTTTACTAAGCCAGCAAGTGCTCGCAGTTTGTTAGGTTTGTCCGTCTTTGTTTTTGCAGTGTTTCACAGTAGGCAGTTATTGTTCGCTCTCAGCCCGCTGCGCCATGTGTTGTGGTTCAATAAACCGGACGCTGCTGCGTCAAATACGATCAATACCTAAAAATCAAATCTGACAGATTAACAGTAAGCCTTGTCTAAACTAGGCTTATATTTTTTTAGACTAGACTTCTGCAGCGACCACCGAAATCTCAACAAGCAATGCATCACGAGCCATGCTAGCTTCTACACAAGCGCGAGCTGGCGCATAACCTTCAGGAACCCATGCATCCCACACTTCGTTCATTTCTGCAAAATACTTCATGTCTTTAATATAAATTGTCGCAGAAAGAATGTGTTTGCGGTCGCTGCCTGCTTGAATAAGTAGCTCATCAACTTTCTCAAGCATGGTTTCAGTTTGTTCTTTAATTCCTTGTTCTGCGTCCTTACACACTTGGCCACATAAATAAATGGTACCATTGTGTTTTACAATTCGGCTCATTCGTTGTTTGGTGTCAATTCGTTCAATCACTGTTTTTCCTTTCTAATCGTTACTGTAATCGGCAAGTCTAGGCTGAAATGTTATCTTTTTTTAATAAGATGAGCCACTTGCTTGGTATTGGTTTTTATGAAAAACAACGACGGTTAATACCAGTTGTATTAAGTAAATGATCTATCTTGAAGCGGGGAAATAGCTTTAGTAGCAAGACAAAAATTTTGCTATTTAGTTGTTCTAAATGAGAAATTTTTAATGAAGCTAATATGCTATTTCACCCCTCAAATTGATTAGAGAATTAATTCAATTGGTATAAGTACTACCCATACAAACC
>NZ_JAKEVK010000367.1:0-2433 GCF_022398435.1 Pseudoalteromonas sp. Isolate6
ATAGAGAAAGTTCTCATTTCAAAAAGGTATGGTCACTACGTTCATGGAAGAAAAATAATGTTCGACTTTGTTAACTTTTGTAAATTTAAAATGAGTTTAAAATGAATGTTCTTTATGTTTCGTCTTTTGTTTATAGAAAGAATAGCTCGGCAGCTATCAGAAATAACAAACTAATCGAGGGTCTTGTTAACTCGGGCAATTGTGTTGATGTTCTTACTATTAATTACAAGAGTGACTGGATAGATTCAGCACTAGTTGAAAATCATTCTAGACTAAATATAACCTCTTATTATTTTGATGCTTTTTCTTCTGGAGGAGTATCAAGCAGCAATAATAAAAAAAAGTTGAAGAAATATTTACCAAAGCTAGTTTATAAGTTTATAAAGAATATTGTTGCATTCCCTGATGTCGATAAAAAATGGCTGACCAAAGAAATTATAGTTGATGATAAATATGATATTATAATAAGTTCATCTGACACGAAGACAAGCCATTATGTTGTGGAAAAGTTATTAAAGCATCAAGGCTTGAAAGCTAAATGGATACAAATTTGGGGTGACCCATGGGAAAACGATGTTAATTTGGACTTTCTTACAAAAAGGTTTGTTGCATCATTTGAGAAGAAGCTACTCTCACAAGCGGATAAGGTTTTTTATGTTTCTGAATTAACTTGTAAAGAATACAAANAAAACAAGCCATTATGTTGTGGAAAAGTTATTAAAGCATCAAGGCTTGAAAGCTAAATGGATACAAATTTGGGGTGACCCATGGGAAAACGATGTTAATTTGGACTTTCTTACAAAAAGGTTTGTTGCATCATTTGAGAAGAAGCTACTCTCACAAGCGGATAAGGTTTTTTATGTTTCTGAATTAACTTGTAAAGAATACAAAATAAAATATTCAAATTTTGCAGCCAAAATTAGCTGCATTGGACGTTCCTACTATAAGAAGTTAATAGTAGACTCACATTTCGAACAGAAAGAAGAGATTTCAATATTTTACCCTGGTTCTCTCAATGACTATAGAGGAATTGAAAACCTTTGTGAGGATATAAAAAGTTATAATACTAGCAACAAGAAGAAAGTAAAATTAGAGGTTTGCGGTTTTCAGAGTAGTGAAATAATTGAAAGGTATAAAAAGTATGACTTTATTCATTTTTTAGGTGCTAAAAGTATCGATGAGGTTTTTTTTAAGTTTGGAGAAACTGACTTGTTGCTTTTCGTTGATAACGGAGTACAGTCTACCCAAATACCAGGTAAAATTTTTGATTACTATGGAACCAATTTACCAATATTGGCTTTAGTCTCAGAAGGTAATACTATAATAAAGGAATTTTTAGCCAAAGATGTAAAAACAATTATAATTGGAAAATCGGAAAATATCGACTTTAATGGAATTTTTGAAGTTTATAATGAATTTTTGAAAGTTGAGCGTAACGACTTTTATTCACCTGAGTCTGTAGCAAAGAGATTTTTAAATGAGTTGTAAGGTATTGTACTTGGAAAGCTCCTATCCTATCAATACGAGGTCACAAAGAATTATAGACTCGTTAAAAAATTGCGAAGTGCATATTTGTACATGGGATAGGTTAGGAGTAAAAAGTAGTGACAGTGAAAATTATTCGATATATCGGTCCCCAAATGTTGGCTATGGCAACAAAGTTCTGAAGCTTGCTTACTTACTAAGATTCGCACTCTTTTTCAGGCGTGTTTTACACGAGAGGAAGCCGGATATAATAATAGCTTCTCACTGGGATATGTTGTTAATTGCCTCGCTTTTCAAAGGTAAAGAAAAGTTAGTCTATGATAATTTGGATATTCCAGAGTTTAAGATTGGTTTTATAGAAAAGATCATTATATTTATCGAAAAGCTCTCATTGACTCGCGTAGATGCAATACTTTTAGCATCTAGGTTCTATGCTCCATTGTATAAAAACTATAACAGTATTGTCTTTGAAAATTTACCAGTAACTAATTGCATGGGTGTGGAAGAACGCAAAGCAAGCACTAGTGTTATTAAGGTTGGCTTTGTTGGTAGTGTGCGTCATTACGAATTATTGAAAAATTTAATTTTAGCTGTTGATAATGAGATGAGTATTCAACTTCATATATATGGAGATGGTATAGCTAATGATAAACTTAAGAGCTTTTGTAAAAAACTCGAAGTGGAAAATGTTTTTTTTCATGGGCGATTTAATTATAATGAAATAGGAAATATATATAAATGTATTGATGTGCTGTGGGCAGCTTATCCATATAAATCAAGAAATGTGAAATACGCAATTTCTAATAAATTCCATGAATCTATCTACTACACTATTCCATGTATTTTTTCTGAAAAAACCATGTTGGGTGATTATGTTAAGTTAAATTGTATAGGTGTCACTGTTGACCCCTATTGTCAGAACAGCATAAAAAGTGGAATTGATAATAT
>NZ_JAKEVK010000368.1:0-1727 GCF_022398435.1 Pseudoalteromonas sp. Isolate6
GCGCATGGATGCGCTTTGATATTAAACATGGAGGTTTATGTTGCTAACGGCTGGTAGCTCGAAATTTACCGTAAAGCCAGCCCGTCCTCCTGACAGACTTCGACGCCCATCCATAGACTAAGACTTACTTTTCTTTGATGCCTAAAGAAAAGACCCCCTCATCACTCGAAAAACATACTTCTCGGCGGGTAAACCGCCTCCCACAACGCTATATTATATATCGACTTGGATTTGAGGATTCGGTGTGATTTCGGGGAGGCGTTTTCAAAACCATCCGTTACACCAAAAGATAAGTATTCGAATGCTGAATAAAAAAATGGGTTAAAAATGCTTGCCTTTTATGTAACAATAGCGCGCAAATAAAAACCAATCGCAGCACACTAGGAAGTAGTACCGCGTATTGGTGGAACAGCTTTAACCAACAACAGTGGACATAAAAAATGCAAACAAGGATTGTGGTGTATGGTACTAACCATCCTGTACATGTCGTCGATTTTGAACTCACGACCTGTATCAATAGCGGCTTTTTACTCAAAGCAAACCTAGAATCCCAATTTGACCTGGCTGATGAATTACTCGTCGGCAATATGCTCACGTTTGAAATTGAGTCACCAGATGCAATATCAACGTATTTCACTGGGACTTTGTTTGATATCCAATCTGGTTTTGTGTCTGAGCACACCTGTGGTGCAGAGGTAATCTTAAAGCCTCGCCTTGAGTTACTTAAGCAAACAGAAAAAAGCCAAATCTTTGTACAAGCCAATGTTCAGTCTGTCCTCAATAAGTTGATACAAAAAGCGGGCTATTCACAAGACCGGATAAAATGGCGAGTCACTAAAGATTTACCCACGCTACCGCAGTGTGTACAAGCGCTAGAAAACGACTACACCTTTTTCACCCGACTCTTAGCAAAGTACGGCTTAATCTATTGGTTTGAATGCCATGATTTTATTGAGTCGATAGTGATTGCCGAGGGGAATCTTGCAAGCCCCTATATTGAACGAGGCTTGTTGTCGGTAACAGATAAAGATGGGCTGGTTCACGAGCATAAAACCGGCTTTGTTGGGTTTACGCAGTGCCAAAGTCGCCATCGCTTTAGAATGGGTGGCTCACAAGTGCACATGAATGCCCATCCACCAACCTCCGTCAGCTCGGCGCAGCGCAGCTATTTTGAGCCTGCTGCACACAATCCTGCTGAGCAATTTGAGCGCACCGGCAATCTCGAGCTTGCCTATCAACAAGGTAAAAATGAAGTCACGCTGGTAGGAAACGTAGCCGAAGCCAATGCCGGTTATTCGTTTTCGTTAAATGGCAAATTGGGCACAGCGAAAGGTGGCGATTATACCTGTATTCGCAGTAAACAGGTGTATAAGCAAGGCAGTGCCAATGACCCTAAGCAAGTTGCTCATCATAGCGAGTCGGTGTGTGTACCTCGGGGTGAGCCAATACGTATCGCGCCCCCAGAGCACAGCCCCAAGCCGATGGTGTTTACTGCCACGGTACGTTCATTGTCGGGGTCAAAGGCCAATCCTCATCTAGATACCCAAGGGCAATATGCCACGCAAGTACATTTTGATAGTCAAGTCACTGAATCAGTAAAGCGCCTCACACAATATGCCTGTCGCGGCCAAAAGCAACCGACAGGGTTACACTTTCCGCTCCTGCCAGACAGTAATGTGCTCATCGGTTGTATGAACAACGACCCTGACCAAAGTTATATTTTAGGC
>NZ_JAKEVK010000369.1:0-1676 GCF_022398435.1 Pseudoalteromonas sp. Isolate6
CGGTCCCAAGGGTATGGCTGTTCGCCATTTAAAGTGGTACGCGAGCTGGGTTTAGAACGTCGTGAGACAGTTCGGTCCCTATCTGCCGTGGGCGTTTGAGAATTGAGAGGGGCTGCTCCTAGTACGAGAGGACCGGAGTGGACGAACCGCTGGTGTTCGGGTTGTGATGCCAATTGCATTGCCCGGTAGCTACGTTCGGAATCGATAACCGCTGAAAGCATCTAAGCGGGAAGCGAGCCTCGAGATGAGTTCTCACTTTGACTTAGAGTCAACTGAAGGGCCGTTGAAGACTACAACGTTGATAGGCGAGATGTGGAAGTGCTGTGAGGCATTAAGCTAACTCGTACTAATTACCCGWGAGGCTTAACCATACAACGCCAAAGTGGTTTATAAGCGACAGAAGTTAATAGACTRAAGTAGACARAAGAAYTTAATAGCTTTTTCCAGATTTAAGAATTAAACAAGGTGACCAACCTCAGCGGTATCGCGAAATCGGTTCACCTTGCGCAAATGGAATGCTCGTGCGAGGCACGATGTCATTAGACATTTGCACCCAGATTTCCTGATGACCATAGCGTTTTGGAACCACCTGACCCCATGCCGAACTCAGAAGTGAAACAAAACAGCGTCGATGATAGTGTGGGCTTCCCATGTGAAAGTAGAACATCGTCAGGGCCTTATTAAAGAAACCCGTTGCAGCAATGCGACGGGTTTTTTTGCATTTGAAGTAAAGTACTACCATGTAGTATCTCCCCTTCGCTTATCCATGCGCTCATTTCCCCGAACTGCGAAGCGTTGCTTCGGTTTCTTGTCACCCAAACTCAGAAGTGAAACAAAACAGCTCGAAGGCGAGCCCCGCGAAGGGTCGGCCCCGGTCAATGATAGTGTGGGCTTCCCATGTGAAAGTAGAACATCCTACTTCGTAGCGAGCCAAGGCCTTATTAAAGGTCGATTAACAGCATTCATCCATGATTCTAATCGACATTAGTACATCCATGTACGTCAAACCCGTTGCAGCAATGCGACGGGTTTTTTGCTATGTGGGGCATAGAGATTTGAGATATAAAACCTCGCGAGGTAAATTCGCTCCTACCACAGCATCAGCACTGAGCTGCGTGGTCGGAGGTGGTTTACCCGCCGAGCTGTTGGGCTTCCCAAACAAAAAGAATAAAACATCCTACTTCGTAGCGAGTCAGGGCCTTATTAAAGATCGCGAGGCAAGCTCGCTCCTACCACCACATCAGCAATGAGCAGCGTGGTCGAAGGTGGTTTACCCGCCGAGCTATTAGGCTTCCCAAACAAAAAGAATAAAACATCCTTCTTCGTAGCGAGCTAGGGCCTTATTAAAGAGCGCGAGGTGAACTCGCTCCTACCACCACATCAGCACTGAGCAGCGTGGTCGGAGGTGGTTTATCCGTCGAGCATTTAAAAGCATATTGTATCAGGTTAAGTCAGATTGATGTTGGGCGGCTTAGTTTATGTGGATGAGAGTTACGAATGTAGAATATTTTATTGAATAAAACAGGATAGTATTTAATTTAATGTTCTTGCTTTTAAGAGCTCATTACTATGTAAAGGTTTGTAGGTGTTGATGAGTGAGTGTTTTTTAATGATGCGGATATTCGCTCACTTTTTTAGTAGTTATTGAAACTTATTTATTTGGTGTAACTTTAAAT
>NZ_JAKEVK010000037.1:0-32544 GCF_022398435.1 Pseudoalteromonas sp. Isolate6
CTATTACGGAGCGTTTTAGTCTAGGTATAAATTTTCTTCTAACGCTCATTGCTACTTTGGTGGGGGTGTTACTCGCTATCACTGATTACGAAGCTGAACAAAAAGAAAAACAAGATGTTGTGAAGCTACTGATGTCTTCAATTTCATCGGTAAAAACTTGCTATGAGTACAGTGAAATATGAATTGAATATTTTAATACGTTACCGAATGAGGCTAGCTTAAGAGTTAAGTTTTATGTAAAAAAACCGCCTCCTTACCCTGAATATTTGGATACTTTATTGATGCAGAATATCGTTAGTAAGAATTTATCTGGGGCAGCCTTAAGCTATCTAAATGAACTACTAATTAATTTGAAGAGAAGCCGAATAAGTAATCCCCCCTTATATCTCAGCGTTCTAGGTCAAACTTTCAAGCTTTTGAAGTTAGAAGTCGATTACCAACAAGGCAAGAACACTGAAAAGCAGTTAGTTGACAAGTTGGATGCTCTTGAAAAGTTAGCGTTAGAAATGGCATATAGGAAGAGAAAGTAACGAAAGTACCCTGTGTATTCTACTAAAAGCCTTCAATGAAAGTGTGAAGCAGGAAGCCGGACGAAAAACTTGAGAGAATTTAACATTAATAAGGATTGTTTATGATATCACGATGCATTTTATTGGCACTCGCATTGGTAAGTACAACTGTATTTGCAACTCCACAAAATGGTTTGATCGAACCAGCTAAAGGCACTTGGCAAAACAAAGATGAAGATGGTGATGGTGTATTAGATGAGCATGATGAGTTTCCATTTGATAGTCAGCGCGCTCGTTATCCCGAAATCGTCGAGGTTGAACCTAACGATAACCCCAGTAACGCGGTAAAAGTTGCGCATCAACTTCCGTTCAAAGTAAAGGGGGTTATTTCAAATGCGGGTGATAATGGTGATTTGTATCAGTTTAGTGCAAATAAGGGCGACTATATCTCAGCTCGTATTACCTATAAGTCAGCTAATTTTAAGCCTAAAGTGTACTTTTCCGAGCAAGGCGGTTTTGTGATCAACTCATCGCAGATCCATACTCATAGTGCGCTAAAAATGGCGCATATACTGACTAAAATACCCCATGATGGAAAATTCAACTTGAGTGTCATTGATGATTTATCAGGTGGTGCGCCCGACTATTCCTATGAAATTTACGTATTTAGAGATAATGACACCGACGGTATTGATGATCATGCAGAATATGCAATTGGTATTGAACCAACTCGTATTGACACCGATAGAGACTCTATTCATGACTTCTATGAATATTACGTAAAGCAAAGTACTACACTCGATGAAGACAATAACGGGGTAATTAATCTATTGGACTTAGACAGTGATGGCGACGGCATTAATGATGAACGCGAAGGCTCAGGAAATGCAGACCAAGATGATAAATTAAACTTTTTGGATCTTGATTCTGATAATGACGGAGTAGCCGATGCCGACGAAAAACTCAATGCGAAAGGGGGGCCTGAAGACTCTGACAAAGACGGTGTTGAGGACTTCATCGATCTAGATAATGATGGTGACAAAGTTCTAGATATTTATGATGCCGAGCCGTATGAGCGAGTGCGAGGCTTTAGATTAAGCGACTCACCAAGTGTACAAATATCTTCCCAAGCCGGTTATTACAATGGCTATTCATTACCTCGAATTTATCGTATCGGCGATAGTGTTGTATTTACTGGAGATGACTTTGCCGGGCTGGAGAATCCAAAAGTGGTTATCTATAACGGTGAAGAAATTTATAATATCGCGCCAACATCGCACACTAACTCAGAGCTAATCTTTGAACTCAATCTACCACTTCGTAAATATAAGGCATTTATTTATACTCGAAATAAGCGTTCTAATGAAGTGCGAATAAAGCCATACAAAGCGGGTTCACCGTTAATATTTGGATATGCCTCAATCAAAGTTCAAGAAGGTGAACAATACGAGCTTAAGGGAGTGGGGTTTGATGATAAAACTCGTATCGTAATGGGAAATAAAACACTTGTTCCTTCAACTCATACACAATCAAGCCTTACATTTACGATACCAACAGGTATGACAAAAGGCATATTACAATTAACGAATAATGTTGGAATGAGCAATAAGGTTCGGTATCGGGTGCAAGCACGCTAAAAAATAGAGAGCAATAGTTGACTAAAGAAGATTCAGACACCCGCCTCAAAGATATAGAAAAAACGGTTCAAGTTTGTCGTGGGTGTCAGCCGCTATCTGCTATTATTTCGCATCGGTTCTACGACCAAAACAATGACTGTACTTGCAGTAATGCAGCTGCTGGAACAGGGTAAACTATCTATAGATACCGTTATTAATGAATATATAAGTGAACTTAAAATACCTTACACCTTTGAAGCACCTATTACAATTCGTGCCTTATTAAGTCATCGGGCGGGTTTTGAAGAAGCGGATACCGGTAACTATTTTGGCTAGATTTCAGCTTTCGTGTTTGAGTCACTTTTGATGGAAAACAAAGCCTCTTTTGTATAAGGAATGGAATAGTGATTAAAGCCCCCCTACTAGGAATTCTTGAAAAAGATAGATACGGCGATTTGCGGAGCAAACCAATTGAAATTAAAGGGCTCGGTGGGAAGCTGGTTGAATTTATATTAGAGCAGTACGAAGAAGATAAAAAAAAGGATGAGTTTCATGAAGCGATCAAAAACTTTTTGGCAATTGATGAATCCGTCTTGAGAGCCTCGCAAGATTACATCTATCAGTATTACAAAGACATCTTTGTGCATTTGGTACCAGAGGATGATTGGTATGTCGAAATACCCAATGCAGCTGATGTTTGGAAGCATATTCAATTTGGTAATGCGCTATTGGTGTCGCGTCGTTCTGGTGGAGACGAGCTAGTCTATATTTCATTAACGTGTTCATGTGATTGGGAACAAGAGCATGGATTAGAAATAGTGTTTAAACAAGGCAGATATGTGAATAAAGTTGGACCATTTGACGGACACCTCACACACTCAGATGCTTATGACGATGATAGGTTAGAAAATGTTATCTACCCTCAGGGTGTATAAATAACTCGGGATAATAGACAAAGCCATTAGCCTTTACTGAGAAAGCACATGGTTAGATTTTAAAGCTCTCTTTTTGAAATAAACTAACTAGCCGCTTGCTCTCAACTTAATGCGAAAGTAGGCAAGCTCCAACTATGAAGGCGGTTAGAATATTAATTAGTTAATCCTTTAAGTTTATCTGTAATCAAATTCACAAGCTCGGGTGTCATTTGCTTATTTGCTGCAAGGTAGAAATCATTACTGAGACCATCTAATTCTAGCAAGAATTGAAAGTCACTACTTTTGCAGCCTATTTTAGAGCACATATAGTCTAAATGAAGCGGTGAGACAGCAATGATGTCAACTCGATCTCTAAGTAGCATTTTAACTGTAGTGATGGTATCGGGTAAGAGTGCAGTCTTACCTAGCGCCTTTTTCTTCGATAAATAGTGAAATACCACATCATCGCGCTTTATACCTGCTTTATAATTAATTAGCTCTTCAAGCTTCTCAAGCTTTATGTTGTCTCTTCTTTTCAGAGTAACGAGGTAAGTTTTAGTACTGACGAGTACACCGAGCCAGTGAAACAATTCCTCTCTGGCAGGTGTACGTACCATAGAAAAAATAAGAGTTCCTGGTTCGGTCAAAGCTGTTTTGTATGCTCTAGCCCAAGGCATTGCGCGTATTTGGGAGTCGCTTCCTAGTTCACGCAGAAGCTTCCTGACCTTTTCTGCTACCACGCCTCTCACCTCTCCATCTTTTACAATCTGATAAGGGGGGAGTGGCTCTGTCACCACTTGAATTTGGTGAATATCATTAACAGGAGTGGCACTGCAAAAAAATGCTGACCCGAAAAACAACGAAAATAATATGCAGAAGTTGTACTGTGCTTTTCTATTATTCATTTGTTCAACTTACTATAACTTGTACAAAATATGCTAAGGTCAGGTGAGTGTTTGGCCTCAGTGCTCACATGTCCACTGTCCAAAAGTCACTTCGTTAGAGCCGCGTCGAATGCTTAGTTTCTGAATTTTGGAAAGCATAAATTAAATCGCTTGAATATTGCGCTTCACAAACAAAATCTAGATGTAAGATATTGGCACACATGAGGCATTACCTGTCTCCAATATTTTGATGTTAGAACCGAGCCACTATCTTTAAATCGTTGCTCCTTGGGGGCCACATTTCATCTAAAAATACTATTAGTAGTTAATTTTGCTAACGTGCTTATGTCGAGTTACCAAGCGGCTTTTTCTCAATCAAAGTGCTACTAATAGTTCAAATATATACTGTTGTGGCGCTTATGCCCAGTCCAACTTTCGGCTCAATTTCGGTTTGATACTTTATCTTGCTGCGTTGGGCATCTCACACTAAGAGTTGGGAACAAGATCAGACACGTACTTTAATGATTTTTGCTAATTTTAATCGTGCAGAATCTTATGAATAAGTAGAGAAAAATAACAAAAACACTCATCACATTAGTTTTATGCGAAGCAAGCATACAAAATGAGACTAAGTGCTTTTATGTCTCTCTAAAATAGTGTCATTTCCAGAGTGTGAGGTCTACAGAATACATGAGTAATGTGGCCTATAGACCTCAAGCTAGATTATCGAAATAAGTGAATTACGTTTACTTCTTGTACTTTTCAAACCAAGCGAGCGTATGCTCGATTTTGCTGATCATCCGAGAAGGGCGACCTGCAATTCCATGTGGCGCACCTGGAATTTTGACCAGTACAGAGTCAATTTTACGTAACTTAAGTGCTTGGTAGAACTGTTCGGTTTCGGCCATTGGCGTGCGCAAGTCTTCTTCACCCGTCATTAGCATGGTTGGTGTGGTTACGTTGCCAACGAGCGAAAGCGGTGAGCGCTGCCAATAGTGTTCCATATGCTCCCATGGCATACCTGGGAATTGCGTTGGAATTTGACCAAGGCCACTGTCAGCGGTAAGCACTTTACTCAGCCAGTTGATCACAGGCTTTACGACAACTGCAGCGTTGAAACGGTTAGTTAAGCCAATCGCGTAGGCTGTTGCGATACCACCTGCAGAGCCGCCAGCAATAAACAGATTATCTTTGTCGATAAAGCCTTTCTCAAGCATAGCGTCTACCCCTGAGTTATGATCGGCAAAGTCTTCTTTTGAGCTGTATTTGTACTTGAGCAACATCGCAAAGCGCTCGCCGTAAGAGCTGCTGCCTCTGTGATTGTCGTAAAATACCACATAACCTTCAGCAGCATAACGCTGTAATTCTGCTGAGAAATGGGGGCCGTAGGCTAAGTGGGGGCCTCCGTGAATTTCTAATAGTAATGGGTATTGTTTGTTCGGGTCAAAATTTGGTGGGGTAATATACCAGCCCTGAATTTTCTCCCCGTCGAACGACGAGCTATATGTGATCTCATGCACTTTACCAAGGGTTTTATGTGCAAGTAAGTCTTCGTTAAGGCGGGTTAATTGCGTTACTTTACCTTTTCTTGTTGTGATTGCGATGTCTGCAGGGCGTTCACTCGAACCTTGCGTAAAGGCAATTTCCCCATCAAAGTTAGCACTAAATTCACCGCTTAGATAAGGGCGACCAAGGGTTGTGCCTGAGAGCGTATCTGTGATGTCGGTAATTTTACCTTTTGTGGTGATGCTCGCGAGCTTTCGCTTGCCGTGGTCATCGTACGTCATCGCCAGTCTATCACTGCCAATCCAAGTTGGGTCTTGGATTGAGCGATCAAAGTCTTTGGCAATCATGTGGGAGGTTTTGTCCTGCCAATCCATAATATTCAGTTTGCTATTACGGTAAGGGTTTAGCGCGTTCGATGCACTAAGATAAGCCAGCTGTTTACCATTTTCGGAAAAGCTAGGTGCGTACTCACGACCAGGAGCCGACGTAAGCTGGGTGATATTACGGTTAAAATCAACTTCGAATAAGTCGCCCTCTAGGCGCTTGTATTCCCAGTCTGCAATGCGGTTTGCTGAAAACACAATCGCCTGAGCGTCTGCTCGCCACGCGAGTTTCCCACTATGGTGATAATTACCAGAGGTTAATTGGCGTGGCGTGCCGCCTTCACTCGGTAATACGAAGATCTGGCGATAGCCTGGTTTGATAAGGCCTCGGCCATCTGCTTGGTAGTAGGCTTTGTCGATAACAATGGCAGAATCGGACCACTTCGCGCCTTTTGGTTTTTCTGGCATTTTGGCGATGACCGCAGGCTTTTCAGCAACCTTTTGGCTAAAAGCCAGCCATTTGCCATCTGGTGACCACGTTAAGCCACTGATCCCAGATCGCAACTGTGTAAGTAGTGCCGTACGGTTTTGAGCAAGATAATGTACATGAATTTGTGTGCTACCAGATACATTGCTCACAAAGGCAATTTTGCTACCATCTGGCGACCAGCGAGGTTGACTGTAATTGTTTTCATCAGAGAAGAGTGGCGATTGTGCGCCTGACTTAATATCGACCAGCCACAGGTTTTGTCGCTTCGCATCCTTCATCACATCATTGCTGTTACGCACATATACCACTTGAGTACCATCTGGTGATATTTGCGGGTCGTTTGCATATTCCAGCTCAAAAATGTCTTTCGCCTGTAATCCCACCTCAGTCTGTGCGACTGTTGGCAATGCAGCGCAAGCCAGTAAAGTGCAAATGAGCGTCCGTTTCAATCCATAAGGCATAATGCCACCCTCTATATAATTTTTATTTAGGGCTACATAGTTATTCAGGTGCAATTCAATGTCACCTAATACGCGATAGAACGAAATAAAAACTCGATGTGTCAAATAGAATGGGAGTGAGTGGCTGTGTTTTGTGTGAAATCGGATAAGAGTTGCTGATGCTTGAAATGAGTGTTCATCAATAATGGAAAGCCGCGCCGCTATCATTCCTTGACGGCGGCACATAATTTAAGCTTTATTAAGCTGATTTTTTGGCTAATAGCTCTTGGCGCACAAGCTCAGCCCCTGCGCTCAATGCAGCGAGCTTACCTCTTGCCACTTCACGAGAAAGTGGTGCCATACCGCAGTTAGTGCATGGGTAGAGTTTGTCGGCGTCAACAAACTCTAGCGCTTTGCGTAGCGTGTTGGCAACTTCTTCTGGCGTTTCGATGGTGTTGGTTGCAACATCAATCGCACCAACCATCACTTTTTTACCACGGATCAACGCTAACAAGTCGATTGGCACGTGAGAGTTGTGGCACTCTAACGAGATGATATCGATATTGGATTTTTGTAGCTTAGGAAACGCCTCTTCATATTGACGCCATTCTGATCCTAAGGTCTTTTTCCAATCGGTGTTAGCTTTAATGCCGTAGCCGTAACAAATATGCACAGCGGTTTCGCATTTGAGTCCTTCAATGGCACGTTCAAGCGCCGCAATGCCCCAGTCGTTGACCTCATCAAAAAATACATTAAACGCTGGCTCATCGAACTGAATGATATCAACTCCAGCGGCCTCTAGTTCTTTGGCTTCTTGGTTAAGAATTTTAGCAAATTCCCACGCTAGCTTTTCACGGCTTTTGTAGTGGTCATCATACAGTGTATCTATCATCGTCATAGGACCTGGCAATGCCCATTTGATAGGTTTGTCTGTTTGGCTGCGTAGAAATTTGGCATCTTCAACAAAAACCGGCTTTTGGCGAGATACAGGACCAACAACAGTTGGGACACTGGCATCATAGCGGTCGCGAATTTTTACCGTTTGACGCTTCTCAAAGTCCACACCGCTTAGGTGTTCAATAAAAGTGGTTACAAAGTGCTGGCGGGTTTGCTCGCCGTCACTCACGATATCAATACCGGCAAGTTGTTGCTCTTGCAAAGCAATACGTAGTGCATCGTTTTTGCCATCAATAAGCTCGTCGCCCTCTAGTTTCCAAGGTGACCACAGGGTTTCTGGCTGAGCAAGCCAAGCGGGCTTTGGTAAACTGCCAGCAGTAGATGTTGGTAATAGTGTTTTCATAATAAATGCTGTTCCATATTCCCGTTGATTATAAAGCGTAATTTGCAGACCATTGTTCAAGCACGTTTTGGTAAGGCTTGATAAAATGCTCTTCTGCAAATCGACCTTGTGCAATCGCCAACTGGCTGCGCTCTTCGCGGTCATAAACAATTTGTGTTAGCGAGTGATCGGAGTTTTTCAAGTTTGGTTGATAGCACTTGCCCGCCACCGCATTGGCATTGTAAATCTCTGGGCGGTAGATCTTTTGGAATGTTTCCATAGTGCTGATGGTGCTGATCAATTCCAGATTGGTGTAGTCATTCAGTAAGTCACCAAAGAAGTAAAAAGCCAAAGGTGCAACGCTATTTGGTGGCATAAAGTAGCGCACCTCTAAGCCCATCTTTTTGAAATATTGCTCAGTTAATGATGACTCATTTGGTTGATATTCAAAGCCAAGCACAGGGTGCTGATTTTCGGTGCGGTGATAGGTTTTGTTATCCGATACACTTAGGCAAATCACCGGCGGCTTACTAAAGTGACTCTTGTAAGCTTCTGAATCAACAAAGTATTTAAATAGCTTACCGTGTAAGTCGCCAAAGTTAGCTGGGATGCTGAATTTAGGTTGATCTTTATTGTGATCAAGCAATAGCACGCTAAAGTCGTAGTCACGTACGTAAGATGAGAAATTGTTACCAACAATTCCCTCAATGCGTTCATTGGTTTTGTGGTCAACGATGTTGGTTTTTAATACCTCAATTGACGGGAAAGTTTGCCCACTACCCGCAATATCCATATCAACAGAGACTATCTCAAGCTCAACAGAATAACGGTCACCTTTTGGGTTATCCCAGTTAGCCAATGCGTTAAAGCGATTATCAATCATCTTTAGGGCATTGCGTAAGTTTTGCTGGCGGCTTTCGCCTCTTGCCAAGTTAGCAAAGTTAGTGGTGATCCGCGTGCTGTTTGACGGATGGTAATTCTCGTCAAGACGAATGCTCTTAATAGTGAAAGTAAACTCGTTATTCATGTCTTCAGGTATCCAATTCTAATGCTGACGCGCTCGGCAATTACGTTTCACTGCGGTAAACAGATATCCACGGGGACGCAGTGAGAGTGCCGAACATTAAGTGATGTGAGATTTATACGTGGATCACAAGATGAAGAAAAACGGTTTTATTTCACATAAAACATGAGTCTGATTCATGAGTTACAAAAATAGATGGCGCTTATTGAGTCGTATATGCAGAAAATATGAGCAATTGTAGAGTGAAACTTATTAGGTGTATAAAAGTCTAGACCGCTAAATGTCTAAGTTGCATTTGTTTCAAGTAAAACGTGAGGAATATTCAAGACTTATCTAAGTCAAAAGCATCAATGGCAAAGCGTTATGTTGTTATACTCGCCAGCGCTTAGGTGGCAGAAAGGCTAAAAGCAACGCCGATATTGCTCACTTAGGTGTTTGCGCCTCAATGAAAAGAAGAGATAAGTGGAATGAGTGAGTTGATATTGTTGTTTGTGTATTGTGCACTACTCGGTAGTGTTGTCGGCTTTTTAGCCGGGTTGTTAGGTATTGGTGGTGGGCTGGTTATTGTTCCGGTGCTGAGCAGTATTTTATTGTACTTTAACGTGTTACCACCGGAGCAAGTGGTCATAGCCGCCGTGGCGACATCGTTGGCATCCATTTTATTTACTTCTACCTCATCGGCAATCGCGCATCATAAAAATGGTAATGTACCGTGGGATTTAGCGCCGTGGATAATGACGGGCGTTGCACTAGGCGCGCTGATCAGTGGTTTTTTGGCAGCGCTATTACCCGAAAACGCAGTGCGCATTGTATTTGCAGTAAGTGTGGTATTGATAGCAATAAAAATGTTTTATAGCAGCAAAAATGAGAGCACAACCCAAAGGCAGCTGCCGAATAAAGGCATACTTACGTTATTAACGACGATCACCGGTGGTTTATCTGCCATGATAGGCATTGGCGGTGGAGCACTTTTGGTACCGCTGTTGACGTTTTTCTCTCTTGATATGAAAAAGGCCATAGGATGTGCTTCTGCATGTGGCATTGTTATCGCGCTTTTTGGTTCCGTTGGCTACATTAGCTCGGGCAGTGCGCACTTTGCACTTTCGGATGGCTTCGCCGGATTTGTTTATTTGCCAGCCCTGTTAGGCATTGTGTGCACGTCTTGGTTTACCGCTCCAATGGGGGCTAAAGCCACGCATCACTTGCCTGTTGCCACGATTAAAAAGGTATTTGCGGTGCTGCTGTTAGTGATGGCTGTGAATATGGCGGTAAATTAAGTGCTTTTGAGCCAAAACGAACTATCGCGTGTTTGGCTCAGAAGTTCTGCTAATCTTACTTTTTGAACGGATCTTCGGTTGGTTCAAAGTATTTGTTTAACTTGCCATTTCTGGTGCTATTGATGTACTCTCCAGATGGATCTTCGCTTATCAATGTGAAGGCACTGACTGGCGATCCAAAGTTAAAGTTTGCCAATTCCACCCAAGCAACATGAGGCGTGCGAGCATTGCAAAAATAATAGGTTTGGCTCCTATGTGCTGCAACGGTTGTCCACAAGGTATTAGATATGTTTGGGCTGGCACTGCTTGTAAAATTATAGCCAAGGGGTACTGATGCACTTGCAGCAACCGAGCGAGCCTGTGCAAGGGCATCATGCTCATCGTTTGGTAAATCTAAGTGATTAAGATAAAACGTAGCGCGCTCGAATCTATCGATTGAGTATGGGCCGCCAGGGATCGTATGGCTCGGCTGACTGTTTTTATCACTCCATTGCCACAGCCAATAATCATTAATCCTTAGCTGATCTTCATAACTTGGTTCATTGGTAACAACGCGATAGTCAGCGCTGTGATGGATCTTAAAAACCCCATTTTCAACTTCGATAATGGCTGAATCGCCACTGATATCCGACACCATTAAATGCAATGCTGCGGTTTTACCTTCGCTGTTAGGTACTTCTGCACCAACGATCTGAATTTCTTGTTTACTGAATACGTCAACGACTTCCTTGACCAGTACAAATTTGTCTAACACATATTGCAACCATCTAAGGACGCTCAGCTGCTTTTTACTTTTGCATGCTGACTTACCGTACGTCGCGCCTGAGTCGTACAATACATTTGCGACAAGCCCCATAGAGTTCATGCCATCGGAGGCTGCCCAGCCGCTGCAATCATCTCCAACCATAGCGACCACACTACTATAAGAAGATGTCCATGTCAGTGGGTTACGAGTTTTCTCGCTTGCTATTGCCTCTAGCTCAGAAACTGGCTCAAGCCCCGATTTTTTTAGTCCTTTTTCAAGTACAAACAAGCTGGTAGGTAATATAAACATCCAGTCCATATTTCTGGCAGTAGCTAAATATGCTCTATTCCAGTTATTAAAAGCTCTAGTACACATAACAACCTCACAAGAAAATTAAATATCCTTTTGATGAGTGGTTTCTCATCAACCTACTGATTCATACTAGGCTTTGAAAAAGGCTAAATACATTACAGAAAGTTACAGTGCATTACAGGAGTGGTGTCAGTAACCATTAGTACGAAAAACTAATGATTCGACAAGTATTTGTCTCAGGTTTTCTAAAACAAAAGTGGTGTGAGGTTAGTAGAATGAGTATATTTGCAAAAATTGGGTTAATTACTATCAGGTATGACGTTTAGAGGAAATGGGATGATAAGAGAGATAACGCGGGATGATTTTGAGTCGTTTTGGCCAACATTTTCAGAAGTGATCCAAGCACAAGAAACGTATGCATTTGACTCAAATATGAGTATGGAACAGGCATTTTTACTTTGGTGTGAAACGCCGCTTAAAGCTTTTGCATATGTTGAGAATGGGCAAGTACTTGGCAGCTATTATTTGCGACAAAATGCGATGGGTCCGAGTGGCCACATATGTAACTGTGGTTACATGGTGTCGAGTTTGGCTCGTGGTAAAGGAATTGCACGGCTGATGTGCGAACATTCCCAGCAGCAAGCGTTAGCACTGGGGTTCGAAGCCATGCAATTTAATAGTGTGGTATCGACTAATGAAGTGGCGATTAAACTTTGGCAAAAGCTTGGTTTTACCATTGTGGGCACCATTCCCAAGGCATACAAGCATCCTCGTCTGGGTTTGGTAGATAGCTATGTTATGTATAAATGGTTGGCTGATTAAAGTGGACAGGATCTAAACTAACGTGGCGAGTGTCCTAACGTGGCGAGTGTCATTTTGCGCAGTCGAACAGTATTTGTTTACTGCGCATAGTCTTAAGTAAAAAGCTGATAAGCCGCTTGACGTTGGGTATAGATTTTTTTGCTGAAATTCATGTAATTCGTCTAACAAGACATACTGCAAAATCGCAGGAGGGATAGATAAGTTTATTTTTTGCTTTAACTGCTTAACCGAAGTGTTAATTTGGCTTAAGTGAGGGGCAAGGCAGGCTTCCATGTTTTCAGCGGCACTGAGCAGCTGCAGTCCCAATTCAGAAAACGAGACTTTGTCTTGCGAAAGCATGCATATATCAAGACTAAAGCGTTGATTTAAAGCATGTAGCCTACGAGATACCGTCGTGTGGTTTACGCCTAGAACTTTGGCCGCACCTCTGAGAGTATTGGCACGCTTTAATGCAAGTAGTTCTTTGTAAGATCTTTACCCAAGAGGAACCTGCTGAGGCGAGAATTCAATATAACCGCCTCAAGACCGATTAGGTATAATGATTATGACTTTTCAGAAGCGCAGTTGAATGACTTGGGATATGCGCTTTTAGGAGAAGAGAAAAATGCCGCTGCTATTGCTGCATTTGAGCTAAACGTTGAAGCATTCCCTCGTTCAGCCAATGGGTTAGATAGTCTCGCAGAGGCACTGATTGCCGATAATCAACTAAAACGTGCAAAGGCGATTTTAAAACAGGCAATGCTACTTGACCCTAACCTCGAATCTGCAAAGAAGCAACTAGCGAGTCTAGAAACACCTGTAAGTACGGAAAATTCGCTGTAGTAACCGTTGCCTTGGCCAAATTGCAGCTGCTGGGTGAGCTATCATGACTCAGCAGCTAAGCGCATCATTTTATAGTTTAGTGAGCTTCAAACTGAACGTGAGCTCATTCTGGCTAGAGGTTAGTTGCCAATTTGCTTTTTTAGCTATGGCTTTGATAATAAACAACCCTATACCGTGACTGGACTGTTGGAGTAGCTCTTCATTGATGGCGTTTTCAAAATGTAAATACTGCGAATGAACAGTGACTTTAAGTGGTGCAATACCATACTTATTAAAGTTAGTTTCTATTTGTTTGAGTAGTAAGGCTAATTCGGGTTTAGTTAGTTGTAAATAGTGTTCTGGAGCAAGGAGCTCAACTTGAATATCTGCATCACTGGTGTTTGCCCATTCTAGTAGCGTTTGGTTAATTTTCGTTTTAGAGGACACTGTGCAGTCTTGCGGTTGCCATAAATTCAGAATTGTGTCGCATAATTGAGTCGTATCGCGCTGAGCATGTTTTAGCGCATCTATTAGCGACAGGCTGGGTGGAGGTAACATATCAAGTTGGTCAAATCTTGCTAATTGATGTCCGATTAACGTGAGCGGTTGTTTGATCTCATGACTTAAAAAACTAGCAAACTCATATTCACGCTTCACTGCATTTTTTTGCTCTGTCACCGCATCAAATATCGCTTGTTGAGCAAGGGCGAATTCACTAAAAATGATAGTGTGGTGACTCTCCAGTTGCTCAACATTTGTTCTAAAGTGATGCGTTTGTTGCCTCACTTTTCGTAAAACAAAAAAGATGACTATGGCTAACACGCAGAGCATCATTGAAGTTACAGTGAATAATAGAGGTTTTATATCTAGGGATTGATGCTGTTCGAAACGATGCAACACATAGAGTGCAGGGGTGTTATGTAGAGGGGGGAGTTTAAGATAATAGGTATCTAAGCCATTTTCACTGATCAGGGTCGGTTGTTCCCATGGAACGCGATGATTAAAGTTATTCTGTTCGCGTTCATTCAGGCTATCAAGCGTTTGAGTCACTGTTCGAAATCTAGTATCAATTTCTTGCTGTTGTATTTGAAACTCGTGCGCATCCTTATAAAGGTAAAACTCTGCGGTGTCATCTAGTCCAAACCAATAAACCACCATTGTGGTACTGAAAAAAATGAGACTAATAATTATAAATATCCCCACTAACCTATTAGTGAGATATGTTGTTAAGGATAGTGTGCTATTTTGCATCCAGCAGGACTCCAATCCCTTTTATGGTATGAAATAACTCCAATTCATGACCTTGACTGAGGTTTTTTCGTAATCGACTTAAAAGTGACTTATACATGTCAGGGGAAACGTCATCATGTTGCCAGACATGTTCTATTACAGTGTGTTTTGATACTGGGTTAGGGGAGTGCCGGATCAAAAGCTTCAATAAGCACCATTGTTGTGGTGACAATGTGATTGGCCTCAACGCGCGAGTTGCAATGTGGGCACTTAAGTCCACCGTGAGGGTATCAAGGTGAAATATTTCGCTCGGTTGTGGGTGATGCTTTCGCCCAAGTAGTTTTAATCTTACGCTAAGCTCGGCAAGTTCGAAGGGCTTAGTGAGATAGTCAAGTGCACCAAGCTCAAACGCACGCAACTTTGCCTCTAGACAGTGCTGCGCGGTTAGAAAGAGAATGGGAGTTTGTTTGTGGCTTATTGAAAACTCACGGGCAAGTTCAAAGCCGAAACCGTCTGGTAGTTCTAAGTCCAGTACAATTGCATCATATTGTTGTTCTGACGATATGACTTTAGCGCTAGAAATGCTGTCTGCATAATCAACCTCAATGCCTTCATCATTGAGGTAATTTGCGGTGATTGTAGCGAGCTGGCGATCATCTTCAACCAATAAAATAATCATAAAAACACGGTTTTGTCTGTTGCTTCCTCTATGCTAGCGAACCTGAAATGTTTTAGCGACTAAAATATGAGAATGGTGGTTACCTTCTGGTTACCTGAGTATAGCTATACTAGGAGAACTTTTAGGAGAACGATATGAACAAGCGAGATACGATGATCACATTTACCGCGATAGCTTTGAGCTGTGTATTAGCTGGGTGTGGAGAGAATAATACGCTAACAACTCAAATAGAACCTTCAGATCCCCAGTTTGCAGACAAAGTGTTTAGTAACGCTGCTATTTACACTGTTACACAATCCAAGCCTTGGGCCCAAGCCATGGCGGTCAAGGATGGCGAAATCGTTTATTTAGGTGATGAAAAAGGAGCCAAGTCCTATATTGGTAAAAAAACAAATGTGTATGATTTAGCAGGTAAGATGGTGCTTCCAGGCCTTCATGATGTCCATATCCACCCACTGGAATCAGCGTCAGATGCAACCCATTTTACAGCTGCGCAGTACGACACAATAGATGGTTATCAAGATGTACTTTATCAAGCTGCAAGCGAAAACCCTGATGCAGCTTGGTTGATCGGTTATGGTCATAATATAGATACCTTACTTGATCTCGATATATCGCCTAAAGTTCTAATTGATGAAGTAATCCCAGACCGACCAGTCATTATCATGGAGCAAACTTCACATTCAATGTGGGTAAACTCCAAAGCCCTCTCGTTGGCTAACATACATGCGAGCAGCCGTGATCCGATAGGGGGGGTTATTGGCCGAAATGATGTCGGAGAGTTGAATGGCATCTTGTATGACAACGCGGGCAATATTGCTATGGACCTTGCAATGCAATCTTTAGGGGATGAGCAGAGCCAAAACTATATTGGCTTTGTTGAATATACCCAGCCTATGCTTCTAAGCCACGGAATAACATCGATTAGTGATGCTCGCGTATATTGGCAACGCGGCCAATTAGATACTTGGCAAAAACTACAAGCGGATGGTGTCTTGAAGATGCGAGTCAGCTTGGGCTTATGGGCTTATCCTGAAGCAAGTGATGAAAGTCAAATTAGAGCGCTTAAATCGTTTTATAATACGACGCCAAATAGCTTACTAAAAATCGACCAAATAAAGTTTTACATGGATGGTATTTTGGTGAATACCACTGCGGCAATGAAAGAGCCTTATAAAGTAGATTGGCTTAAGCTCGATGGTAACCGTGGAGTGAATTATTTTACCCAAGCTCGGCTAGAGAAATATATAAAAGCATTGGAGCCTAGTGGCTTTGATTTTAATATTCATGCAATTGGCGACAGAGGAATACATGAAGCGTTAAATGCCATTGAGGCGGCCTCTAAAGGAACTGCTCGGCATCGCCTTACCCATGTAGAAGTTGTTGATCCTGAAGATTATAAAAGGTTTTCCGCGTTGGGTGTGATAGCAGATGCACAAGTCGCAGGAGAATTTACTCAACCGCATCATTGGCAAGAAATGCAGCCACTGTTAGGCCGCGAGCGGGCTGATCATTTGGTTCCAATTAAGAGCCTAAGTGAAAATGGTGCGATGCTCACGCTGAGCAGCGATTGGAATGTGAGTACGCTTAATCCTTTTATCGGTATCGCGAATGCAGTTACTCGACAGCCTGAAGCAATCTCATTAGAACAAGCAATTGCGGCCTACACAATAAATGCTGCGTACGCGATGCGACAAGAAGACATTGTTGGAAGCCTTGAGGTTGGAAAGCTTGCTGACTTTATTGTGTTAGACCGAAATCTATTCGATGTAACATTCGAAGAAATAAAAGCGACCAAGGTTACGCAAACGTGGGTCCATGGAAATCAGGCCTTTTGACGTAAAGCTAATGGCTTGATTGTTCATAACCAGTCGAAAATCAGCAACAATGTAGTGCAGAATTTCGGATTGAAATGGGGGCTGCAACCCTTACTCTATGGTGTAACTCAAAGCGTTAAGGATTGTTATGACTTCACTTGCCAACATGCCATTTTCTTTGCTCGAATTAAGCCCGATGAAAGAGCAAGATACCGTTTCACAAACCCTCGCTAACAGCGTGGCTTATGCGCAAAAAGCGGATGAACTTGGCTTTAAACGCTTTTGGATGGCTGAGCATCATAATATGCGTGGTATTGTCTGCGCAGCAACCTCTGTATTGATAGGGCATATTGCTGGGCACACTCGCAATATTCGGGTGGGGGCGGGTGGCGTGATGTTGCCAAACCATCCACCGTTAGTCGTCGCTGAGCAGTTTGGCACCTTAGAAAGCCTCTATCCTGGACGTATTGATTTGGGGTTAGGGCGAGCGCCTGGCAGCGATCCGATTACCAGCCGAGCACTGCGTCGCGATGACAGACGTGCAGAGCAATTTGACGACGAAGTCGCTGAATTACAGGCCTTGCTAGGGCCTTATGATGGTAAATCCTCGGTGCGTGCCATTCCGGGTGAAAATACTAAGGTACCAATCTGGTTGCTTGGTTCGAGTCTTTATAGTGCCCAACTTGCTGCAAAGCGAGGTTTACCTTATGCATTTGCGGGTCACTTTGCGCCACGATTTGTACATGATGCAATTGCGCTTTATCGCCGCGATTTCCAATCATCAGAAGTGTTAGATAAACCTTATGTAATGCTTGGTTTGCCCGTAGTTGCAGCGGATACCGACGAGCAAGCTCAGTATTTAGCTACTACGTCAAAGCAACGTATCCTAGCGTTGATGCGAGGTCAGGCGTTATGGTTAAAACCCCCTGTTGACTCGATGGAGGGTCTATGGAATGCCCAAGAGCAAATGCAAGTTGAAAGCTTTTTAGGTCTATCTGTGGTTGGAAGTCCCGCGACTGTATATCATAAACTCAGCATGATTAAACGTGAGCTAGCGGTCGATGAGTTTATTTTTACCAACGATTTATACGAGTTAAGCGATAGAAAACATGCACTTGAGATCTTGGCGAGCTTAACATCGTCTTAGTTGGTCCTCTACAAGTAGCTTGGGTTACAGCGCTGATTTTAAAAACGATTATAGATAGGCCGCGGCAGCGGCCTTGTCAGTTTCTATACAAAAGTATAAAAATCGTACCTTACATGATCACACAAGGAAGGTTAACCGCAATAGATGCGCAATCTATACGTGTTCCGGCAGCTTGAGGGCGGTTGTTTTGCTCTTTGTTCCCACCAGCGATATTTGGTGTTTGAGCAAGATTAAGTTGTAGTGATTGAGATGAAAGCGATTTCAAACTTGATTTCTTTATCGTTAATTTCATTACTTATTCCTTAGTTGTCAGTATGTTCTAATAATTTTTTTACCCAGAGTTCCTGTAATGGGCAAGCGTACATTTTCATAATTTTAAAGTGATGTCAATTTTATGGGGTTATGTTTTTTTATTGTGATTTAATTGTTTTCTTTTGTGTTAGACATGTATGTGTTGAATAGCTCTGAACTTTTTAGGACACACACTATATAATATCCAAAAAAACAACAGTAAGGATAAATGATGGATCAATTTGTACGCGTCGGAGTTGGCGTGGTCATAATACACAATAATAAAATTTTACTTGGTGAACGCATCGGTGCCCATGGCGCACATACTTGGGCAACGCCGGGGGGCCACTTAGAGTATGGAGAGGACATTGAGGCATGTGCAATAAGAGAGGTGCATGAAGAAACGGGGCTAGATGTTGTAAACGTTGAAAAGCTTGGCTTTACTAATGATTATTTTGCTGATGAGCAGAAACATTATGTCACTCTGTTTGTCATAGCAAGGTGCGATACTCACGATGCAGAAGTTAGAGAGCCAAATAAATGTAAACAATGGCAGTGGTTCTCGCTTAATGAATTGCCGCAACCGCTATTTTTGCCTTTGGTGAACTTTTTGGAAGAAAACAGCACACTTTATCAAGGCTAAAATAGCAATTGGGGCATCGCATGGAAGAGATAGCCGTTAGATATATTCATTTTATCGGTATTTTATTTTTGGCATCGACGCTCGCGATTGAAAACATGCTACTCTCCAAATCAATGAGTAGTCATAGCGTTAAGCGCTTAGTACTAATTGATGGCTTGTATGGCGTCAGTGCGCTTGTAACCCTTGGCGCAGGATTAACGCTATGGTTTGCAGTTGGCAAGCCCAGTGAGTTCTACACTAAAAACCCGATTTTCCATGCCAAAGAGGGAGTATTTTTGTTAACCGCTTTGCTATCTATCATTCCGACTGTGTTTTTATTGAAGTACCGTAATACAACAGCAGCTAATTTGTCTGTGCCCCAGCGCATCATTGTCATTAAAAGACTAGAAATACTGTTACTTTTAATTTTATCGCTACTTGCTGCGCTTATGGCAAGAGGCTATGGGATACTCTCATCATGAAACAAAATATTGTTAATATTGCGCTCGTCGTCAAAGACTACGATGAAGCCATCACCTTCTACGTCAATAAACTAGGTTTTGAATTAATAGAAGACACCTATCAACCCGAGCAAGATAAACGCTGGGTGGTGGTGGCACCGCCTAATTCCCATGGTACTGCGTTACTCCTTGCTAGAGCTTCTACGCCAGAGCAGCAGAAGTTTATTGGTGATCAAGCTGGCGGGCGAGTCTTTTTATTTTTAAATACCGATGATTTCTGGCGTGATTATGAGCGCATGAAGTCTATTGGTATTCAGTTTATTCGCGAGCCACAAGAGCAAGATTATGGCATGGTTGCTGTGTTTGAAGATCTCTATGGCAACCGCTGGGACTTATTGCAGTTAAATCCTGATCATCCGATGGCGAAGAGATGATCTCAAAGTTACCAAAATGGGTTGAGATCGGCGCTTTTATATTGGCGCTCGTCGCAGGGTTTGTGAATGCAATCGGCCTACTTAGCTTCGAGCACCAATCCGTTTCTCACTTATCCGGCACTGCGACTATGCTCGGAACCAGTTTTTTAGGTGACAATCTTAAAGAAACCCTGCACTTATTTGGAGTGTTACTCGCGTTCTTGATTGGCTCTGCACTTGCGGGGTTTTTGCTGCATGGCACCACGCTAAGGCTTGGCAAACATTACGATACCGCGTTGGTGATCGAAGCCATGTTGCTTACCGTGTCTCTCGTATTACTGATGCAAGGCTCATTTTATGGTCACTTTTTTGCCTCTGCAGCTTGTGGACTACAAAACGCATTAGCCACCACGTACAGTGGAGCTGTGGTGAGGACAACCCATGTAACAGGAATATTCACCGACTTAGGACTAATGATTGGAGCGCTATGTAGAGGCGAGCCACTGGATACCAGAAAAACAAGACTGTTTGTGTTGATAATCTCAGGGTTTGTGGCAGGTGGTGTGTTAGGCGCTTGGCTTTATAACAAGTTTTACTTTCAGGCGCTGTGGTTGCCTATAACCATTTGTTTGCTGATCGCAGTTTTTTACCGCTTTGCGCTTAGGGATAAGAGATAGTACACCGTTGTGTTGACGTATCTTAGTTTGGATTATTGACTACTTAATCGACATCGTATAAATTGGCGCGCGATTTTAATTTGGATCTTTCCACGATGTTTTACATCCTATTTAAGAATTTTGTTATAAGGCTTTGCTCCGCGCATTAACACGATGAAGTGTTGCTCGGAGCTTACTTTCTGAATCTTCATCAGAGGCATTGGTGACTACCTGAATAAAGGTGGGCAACGGCAGTGTATCTGATGATTGGAAAGACGAAGCCGGCGATGATACTTCATCGCCGGCTTTTTTGTGCCCAAAGTTCAGCGGCACACGTTTTCGAAATTTTTTGAAACGGGAGGTCGGTATCACAGCCGATCTCCCGTTTTTTATGGATGTAATTTAATGAACTTGATTTTAAAAGGCCTGATAATGTCAGGCATTAACCTAAACAAAGACCAAATTAATATTGGCTTTATTTCTTATGCTTTGTTGAACACCTGCAAGGTAACCGTTTGCTGCGCAAAAAAGGGGTAATGAGATGTTATTGACTTTATTACTCGCCTTTATTGCGTTTTTAGTCGGGGCCGATGAGCTGATGCTTGGGCCTATTCTTGAGCCTATTGGACTCGAATTAGGTGTAAAGCCTGAGCGAGTTACACTGTTTATTACCACTTACAGCGTAGCCCTAGCGATTGTGGCTCCCTTATTTGGGGCGCTCTCAGATAAAGCAGGGCGCCGAGCTATCATCTTGCCTGCAATCGTGGTTTTTGGTGGTGCCTCCATCGCGACAGGGCTGGTCACTTCATTTGAGTGGGGGTTGGTTGCTCGTGTGATCACAGGTATTGCCAGTGCTGGCATGCTACCGATTGCATTTGCCATCGCGGCAAGCTCTGGTGGAGATGCGCTAAAGCGGATTGGTTGGTTGCAAGCAGGCTTAACCCTTGGCATGATCTCAAGTCCTGCGTTTGGCGCGTTTTTAACGCATCTAATGTCGTGGCGAGCGGCTTTTGTTGCGCTCGGGATCGCCACTTGGGTTGTAGCATTATTACTTACCGTAAACCGCCATGCGATCCCAAATGACAAAGTTGGAAAAGGCACTAAGATATCAGTCAAGCTATGGCAAATCCCCGGTGTTGTTGGCGCGTTACTTACCATGTGTATCGGTTTAGGTGGTGGTATTGGTTTGTTCAATTTGGTTGGGCAGCATTTACGAGATACACAAGCACTGTCAGTGTGGTTTATTGGTGTACTGTATGCCTTATTAGGCTTAGTGAGCGTTGCTGGAAACCTGATGATGCCAAAACTCGCAACCCACTTTGAAAGTGGGCGGCAGGTCATGCGTGCATCATTGGTCGTTTGCCTCATCGCCAGTAGCGGTCTTTATTGGTATCAAGGTATCTCTCTCATACCGTTATACTTTTTGATGACACTTTGGGCATTGGCTGGTGGCATTGGGGCTCCGGCATTACAGGCATATATTTCAGAACTTTCGCCTGCACACAGTGGTGTACTTATCTCACTGGCCATGAGCATGATGCACATTGGTGTTGCGATCTGGTCTGCCGTCGCGGGTTTTGCTTACAGCCTTGGTGTGGCTGCGATGGCGCTGCTTGCTATTATTTTGTTTAGTCTTGCCATTTTGTGTATACGCACAGTAAAAGGCGCATCAATTTAGGAGGTAACTAGCAACTTGCTTAATTTTAGCGAGCTGATTAAACAGGCTGGTGCAGGCCAGCCTGTTTAAGTAGAGGTTATTTTTCTGCCGCAAGTCCAAATGCCTTTGCAACACCTAGGGTTGGTAAAAACATATCTGAAAGCGTGATCTCTGCATCAATCCCATAGGTACTCATTAATTGTGCGTTACTGAGTACGTCCTCTGGGGATCCGGTGGCAACCAATTCGCCCTGTTGTAGCAGATATACCTTATCGGCAAAGCTTGCAGCGAGGGCTAAGTCATGTACCACTGCCACTACGCCCGCTCCCTGTTTAGCTATTTGCTGAGCCAGCTTCATGACTTGATACTGATGATATAAATCTAAGCTTGCGGTAGGCTCGTCAATCATCAGGTAGCAGGGGTTATTCGCATGTAAAGTGGGTAGCAGCTGGCAAAGTACCCGCGCAAATTGAACCCTTTGCTTTTCTCCCCCTGATAGCTGAGTAAAGCAGCGCGCCGCTAAATGCTCGACAGATAAAGTTTGCATCGCTTGCTGTGAATATTCGCGAAGCGAGTTTGGTGTACACTCATGCTGATGTACATAGTGCGACATATCCACTATCTCTTGCACGCTAAATGGGAACTCACAATCATATTGCTGCGTGAGTACGGCACGGATATGAGAGAGTGCTACGGCACTTAAGTCTTGTACTCTTCGTTGATGATAGGTGACATCGCCCTGTGTTAGTGAGATATCACCGCACAGCGCCTTGAGTAGGGTAGACTTGCCAGCACCGTTGGGGCCAAGAACAACGGCAAACTCCCCCGGGCTGACCGAAAAATCAATGTCTTTGAGTAACAATTTTTGCCCCACTTGGACACTGACACTATTCGCTTCTAGCATACTAAAGCTCCTTGATACGATATGTTTTCACCAGCATGATCAGGAAAAAAGGGCCACCTAAAGCGCTGGTGATAAGGCCTATCGGTAATTCTGATGGGAGAATGAGTGTGCGAGCGAGCAAGTCCGCCAAACACAGTAAAATTGCCCCACCCAACATCGAAGCAGGTAACAAATAACGGTGATCTGGGCCGATTAATAAGCGCACAATATGAGGAACAATAAAGCCGACGAAACCGATAATACCAGTTAGCGCAACCGCCGCACCGGTGCACAATGCGGTATAAGCAAACACTTTCTTTTTAAGGCGCACGACATCGACCCCGAGGTGTTTAGCTTGTTGCTCGCCAAGTAAATAGAGGTTGAGCGGTTGAGCTAAGCGGCTAAAACCAAAACAACATGCCAACATTAAACACAGCGATGGGATGATAGTTGTGAAACTATTACCTGCAAGTGACCCCATGCTCCAAAAAGTTAGGTCGCGTAACTGTTGATCTGAGCTGATCAACGTCAGTATGCCGATGACTGCACCAACAATGGCGTTTACTGCAATACCTGCTAACAACAAACTGACAATTGTGAAGCGATTTCCTTGACTGGATAAACGGTAGATTAAACTGCACACACCAAGACAGCCCAGAAAAGCACCGATTGGCACCGCGTAAATTCCATAATAATCCGCAAATCCACTGAGTAACGTAGAGCCTAATACGATGGTACTAATTGCGCCAAGTGCGGCACCACTAGAGATCCCAATTAACCCTGGATCTGCCAGCGGGTTTCTAAAGATTGCTTGCATTGCAGCGCCGCATGCACCAAGTCCAGCACCAACCACAATTGCGAGCACCAACCTTGGTAATCTAATTTGCCAGATCACCGCGTGTTCTAAGTTACTCGATTGACCTGCAAAGAGAATATCCATCAGACGACTGTAGCTAATGCTCACTCCGCCGCTGGTAAGGCCAATAAAACTCACCACGATACAGCCGATAATTAGTCCCAACAACATCCATTTTCTGGCAACTTCAGCGGGAATTAGAGATTGCTCGAGTGCTAGCATTACAGAGGCTCATTTTCTGGTGCAGACTGGGCTGCTCTAAATCGGTAACCCTTGGGCAGTGTGGCGTTTGGGTGGAGTAAGGTAGCGAGCTCAACTACGGCTTGTGGCGTGCATGGGCCCATACCAAGTAAGTACGTTCCATCGATAAGTATAACTCGGTTGTTTTTAACGGCGTTAGAGAACTTAAAGTGGGGAACTTGGCTTAAATCCGTCGCTTTTTGTTCTCCATGGCGGCCCATACTAATGATCACATCAGGATCCATGGAGATGGCCGCTTCGGTTGCGAGCGGCTTCCAACCGTCAAAATGCTGAGCTGCAACATTAACGCCGCCAGCTGCGTTGATAACCTCATCTGCAGAATTGCCAGCACCCGCAACAATTGGTTGGCCACTACGCAGGCTTAAAACAAATAATACCTTAGGCTTGTTGTTCACTTGCTTTAGAACATGCGTTAAGGCTTTTCTGTCGGCTTGAATATATTCGACTAGCGCTTGGCCTTTATCTTTAACTGCCAGTAACTCGGCGATTGTTGTTATTTTTTCTTCGACGCCAGCAAGATCATCGTTATCGCTGAAAATATAGGTGGGTAATCCGGTATCTTGAAGCTGTTTTAATACCTTGTCTGGGCCTGTATCTGCTTCACCGAGTAATAAATCAGGATTAAGGGAAAGGATCCCTTCAACGTTAATTTTTCTTACGTAACCGATTTGTGGTTTATCGGTCGCAGCAACAGGAAATACGCTAGTACTGTCTACGCCAACGATACGATTTTCCTCGCCAAGTGCATAAATAATCTCTGTGATAGAGCCACCAGAAACAACGATATTTTTGGCACCTTGATCGGCATAGGTAGGTTGTAGAAGAGAAGTGAGTAGTAGCAAACTAGAAGTTAGCAGTGTCGTAATTTGAGCTTTCATTACAGATCCAAACTTGTTAGTATTTATTGCGAATAGTAACAGTTATCATTTGTCTTTATCAATATGAAATTAATTATCTGCATCACAGTCTCCGCTCTGCTGCATGGTTTGTGGTGGTTATTTCCTGCAAGCTCAGCACTGGTGTGGCACTCAGGCGTTGCTGCAAATGAAGTGAGTAAAGTCACCAAACCACTCATGATTTCGTTTGCGGCGCAACCTTCCCAAGAGCCGCCTCAAAAAGTGGAAGCAGAGCAAGCGCCATCTGATTTTAATGGCACTACGCACCTACTTAAAAAACCACAGAAGCAAGAGCAGAAAGCCAAGCCTGTACCCAAACCCAAGCAACAGACCAAAGAGCGGCCACAACCTAAAAAGCTTAATAAAGCCATAGTGGCTGAGAATAAAAAAACTATTGAAGCAACGGAGCCTACCTCAACACGAGAAAATACGTCGCAGCAAGAAGCAACGCAAATAGCCTCAGCGAGACACCTCAGTGAAGCAAATAGTACCGATGACTCTCCTGTTAAATTAGATGCTTTACCTTTATTCAAAGCACCAAGACCTGCGCTTAGCTACCCATTACGTGCCAAGCGAAGAGGGCTTGAAGGCGTGACTATTTTTGAAATTGAGCTGGATCAAAGAGGTGAAATCGTGAAGTTAACTTTGGTTAAAAGCAGTGGCCATCAATCTTTGGACATAGCTGCTCGCAAGAACGTTGAACAATGGCGATTTCATCCAGTTTTTCGTGACGGTAATGCTGTAAAAGCCTTGTTTACCGTACCCATTAAATTTTCCCTTTCTTAGAGAGTATTACTACGATGCAGTCCTGGTTTTCCCAACTTGGCCCAATGCAATGGCCATTTTTATGTTTGTCGGTTATTGCGCTTGCGGTGATTATAGAGCGTCTTTGGGTGCTTAGCCGCGCTTGGTTTACCGTCCTTGAAATCAAGCGTAAACCTCACTTTTTTCGTAGCAAAGCAGTCGGCGCTTTGCGGTTACAAGGGTATGTTTTTGAGTGGCGTAAGCGGTTAGTGATCTTAAGCATTATCGGCACGCTAAGCCCATTAATGGGACTCTTTGGCACTGTCTGGGGGCTGGTATTAATGTTTAAAACCATTGCCGAAACTCAGCAAGCTGTAACACCCGCGTTATTAGCGGATGGGTTATGGGAAGCTATGTATTCAACTATGGCAGGACTAGCGATAGCCATGCCATGTTTACTTATTTATGGCGTTTTGCAAGCGATGGTTGAGCGTTTTCAAAGCGAGCTTGTGCTTTATATGAATACCCAATTTACCTTGGTGGAGGCAGATAATGCTTGAGCTGCCGACACCCAAACCTCAGCACCTAGGTGCTGATTTAACCGCGTTACTCGATGTGCTTTTTATCGTCCTTGTATTTTTGCTGCTCAGTGTGGCGGTAAAACTCAACGTCTTGGAGGTCAACTTACCAACAGCGGGAAAAAATGGTGAGGTTGTACTGGAAAAAACACCTAAGGTAGTGAGCATCATGTTCAATCATGATCAAATAGCCTATGCCTTAGACGAGCAGCCGTTTAGCGCGGAAAACACGCTGATACAAGCGCTTGGTCATTTAGACAAGTCAGAGGTGATTTATATCGCCGTGGATAAACAAGTACCCAGTGAAGCACTGGTATCACTTTTTGCACAGCTTAGTACACTCGAGATTCAAGTCGCGAACTTAATTGTTAAAAGCGAATAAAAACAATTACCATTTAGATTGGTGTGTGTTATATTGCGCCGCGACAATCGCATTTCATCTTGGATGAGCCTGTTTAGATAAGACAGGACTAGGGAAGATCAGGGGCAAAGTTGAAGTGCGTGTAAAAAATAACGACACTCGGAGTATTCTTATGCGTTTATCTAAATTAACCCTTTTCATCGCGCTTGCCACTTCTGCCACCTGGGTACAAGCTGCTGCTTCTTCCAATGAGGATGTTTCTCAGTCGACAGTGGTAAAAACAGACTTAGATGCAGTGACTGTCACGGCAACGCGTACCGCAAAAACCGCATTGCAATCGGCACAAGCGGTGAATGTTATTTCGTCGGAGCAAATAGAGCGCAAATTAGATAGCAGTGTATTTGAGACCTTAGATACCATTCCTAATGTTTCTGTCAGTGGTGGGCCAAGAGCGGCTGGACATAAGTTCAATATTCGTGGTTTTAGTGACGCGGAAGACGTGATGGTGACGATTGATGGCATGCTGCAAACTTTTGAAAAATATCGCATGGGTAGCCTGTTCACTGATCCGGAATTATATCGCTCGATAAGCATTAAACGAGGCACGAGTACTGTGCTGCATGGGGGCGGTGCACTTGGTGGTGTTGTTCAGTTTGAGCTAAAAGACGCCGCTGATTTTTTACAGGATGGTGAAGTCGCTGGCGGTAAAATTAAGCTTGGTTATGACAGCAACAATACCCAGAAGAATGCCTCTGTGATCGCTTTTGCAAGGCCGAATGATTCGCTCGACTTACTAGCTGGTGTGGTAAAGCGCGACAGTGATGATTGGGAGCTTTCTAATGATGAAACTTTGGACAACTCGGCAATCGAAAATAGCTCTGTTCTGTTAAAAGGGGAATATTTTTTAGGTGATGATGCCATTGTGGGGGCAAGCTACACCGAAACCACAGATAACCAGCGAACCGAGTTTAATACAACAGATCCGGGCGCATGGGGGACGGTGTACCGTGAGGTAGAGCAGTCCGTTACTAACCTGAGTTATGAACTCAACCCTGCGAATAATCCTTATCTCAACCTAAGCGCTAAGGCCGGTTATACCAGTAGTCAAGTCACTGAATCTGATGGTGTCGGCATGCTTGAGGACTACATAGGTATTGAATCAAACTATGAATACAACATCACCACTCTGGATGTAATGAACACCAGCGTATTGGACTCACATACTTTGACCTATGGCGTGCAATATACCGACAAAGAGCGTATTGGTGAAAAGACCGCATTACCGTGCATAAAACTCAACTACGAGACCTACGCCTGTGAGCAATACGGCACGACAAAAGTGACAGCCGAGATGACATCTCAACCAGGTGGTACACAAAAGCGCTCCGGTGTGTATATCCAAGATGAATTTACTTGGCAGCAACTTACTGTGATCGCAGGACTTCGCTATGAACGCTATAGCACCTCACCAACGGCTAAATTCCAACAGACGTTTGCAGCATTAGATAGTAAAGTGACACACAGTGATTGGGCGGGGGCCCTGAGTGTAAACTATCAACTAACACCACAGTGGGCGGTGTTTGCAAACCGCCAAGAAGGTTTCCGAGCACCACTCATTGACGAATTATACGATCAATACGGTGGCAGACAACCAGGATTAGCGTTAGACGTAGAATATAGCAACAACACTGAAGTTGGCGTGACCTATCAGGCAAATAACATACTCACTGACAATGACACATTAACAGCACGTTTTATCTATTTTGATATCTCGGTAGACGATGAAATCACGTCGGTCACCAGTAATGTGACCAATCCCGTACCAGCACCGCGTTATGCGAATCGCGCTAGCAATGATAGAGACGGCATTGAGCTGGAAGTAAACTTTGCAACACCGCGCTTTTACAGCAACTTTTCTTACAGTGACATAGACGGAAAAGATCAAGACAACGAGCCTTTATGGTATTTGCCTGCAGACAAAATGGCTTTGGATTTAGGCGCCTCGTTATTTGATAAAGCCGTTCAAGTTGGTGCACAAATAGTAAGGCGTGGCGATCGTGATGTGCAGGTGATGGACCGTGCAACAAGACAATACTCAACGCAAACACAAAAAAGCTACATTCTGACCGATTTATACGCGAGTTGGGATATTAATGCTGCGTTTAATCTAAGAGTTGCTGTCGATAATGTCTTTAACAAAGAATACAAACTGATGGCTGGTACCGGTGGTGGAATAGGCGATTACGGTTTTGGCCGCAATATTAAAACCCAGATCAGCTGGCGTTTTTAAGGAGAGATCATGAAGCAATTAATTCAAGACTATAAAACCTTGTTAGCGGGTGAGCCAAGACTGCGGCCCGTTGATGCAGCGATGCAACTTGGTGTGAGTGAAGCCGAGTTATTGAATGCTCAACAGGAAGAAGCGGTGACTGCCACAGTAACGCGCTTAGACGAAACGCAGATTGCCGATATCCTCAAAAGCCTGAAAAAACTGGGTAAAGTGATGGCGCTGACGCGTAATGGCAGTGTGGTAAATGAAATTAAAGGGTTATACGAAAAGCTCTATGTTTCGGACAATAATGGCAAACTGAGTGGTATTGCAATCAATCCCGGCGGTATCGACTTGCGGTTATTTTTGTATCGTTGGCAAAGCGTATTTTTAGTCGAAACTGAAAGCCACACGAGCTTTCAATTTTTTGATGAAAACGGCCGTGCGGTACATAAGGTTTATACTACGGCTGAGTCGGACTTTAATGAACTGGTGAATATAAAAGCACGCTACCAACTAACATCACAGCGCCCATTTAGCGTGAAGCCATTTGAACTGGTGGAGCCTACAATTACTCAGCCGAGCGCTGAGCAACTAGATAACTTTAGGAGTCAGTGGAGTGAGCTTGAGGATGTGCACCATTTTCCAAAGCTTTTGGAGACATACAACCTTGAACGGTTGCAGGCCCTTGAGCTCGTCGGCTCACCATGGAGCTTTGAGCTACAGAGCTTTGAACTTGCTGATATTTTTCAACAAGCAAAAACGTTTAAGCAAGAGATTATGGTATTCGTTGGCAACCTAGGTGCTGTACAGATCTTCTCTGGGCAGGTTGAAAACCTCAAGCAAGTTGGCCCTTGGTTTAACGTCTTAGATCCTGAGTTTAACCTGCATGTAAAAGCAGACGAGCTAATCCGCGCGTTCGTGGTCAGAAAACCCACGGATAACGGCAATACGGTGGTTACCTCTATTGAGTTTTTCGATGCCAATCGCGAAACGGTACTAACGCTATTTGGCCGCCGCATTGAAGGCAAAAAGCAAACCAATGAGTGGCAAGCCCTCTGTGAGCGATTGATCCACAAAGGACAGGTTGCGGCGTAATATCTGAGCTATAGAAAAGCTATCTTTTACAACCAGCTATATTGAAAAGGGCTCAATAAACGAGCCCTTTGATTTTCTAGTGCCAAATAGGCGTGACTTCTGAGACCAAGATTATTCGTTTAGAGATGGTATTTTGCTGCACATTCTCCATTCTTGTCGCCATTGCACTATGGCACAGTGGACGGGAAGTACCACGTTGACACTCGTCCATAATCACTCCTGACCCCACCGGTAATTCAGTAAAGAGCCGAAGATCTTGGGTACTAACATTATCTATAGGGGTGTTTACCGCGATACCGTCAGCTATCACAAACTCCCCGCCTGATACATTTTCTCTGGCCAGCGTAAGGATTGAGGTAATCGTTTGATGACTTAACCCGTCGAAATGAAGCGTATTAGGGGTTACCAAGCAATCCGCGTAAGGTGTCGGATAATAGCCAATAAACTGATGCTCAATATGGTACGACGGTGCCGAAATTGAATGTTGGATCAAAAATTCAGTCAGCGCTGTGATCACTGGGTGGTTGCAAATCAATGTACCGTCACTGCAATGTGTTATTGCTTTGAACCACCTTTGTTTACCCCCTGCGTCCGGGTTTAGTTGTTGAGGTAAGCCGTATACATAGTATTGGCCACCTTGTCGGTCCTCGGGAGTGATAAGGTGTGTGTTAGCGTCCTTGACGGTATAACGCACGATACCTCTTGCGTTTTGACCGGATGGAATATAGGTATCTAAGCCTAATTCAGGTTCCACCTGTTTCAGTAACAACTCAATATCTTGTATTGAACCAACGTTGAAATTTGGCAAAGAATATTGGCAGAAACCATTTCTTAACAATGTAGTTTTAGTCATTTTTGATTCTCCTATCTGACTTGCTTGATTTGTTTTCATAAAAATTTCAATAAGCTTTTTCATATGCACCTCATCGGATTTGTTTTGGTGTTTATAGATTTGCATTTAATTTATTGATTTTGAAGGAAATGATAGGAATCTAAACGGAATGAAAACTGAATTTTATAGTGAGTTTTAATGTGAAGGGCTTGTTCGAACGAATGGTTGCTGTACCGTATGCCTCACTCAGTTTTAGCTTAGTGGAGATTAATTGAGCTGGGTAACTCGAATTAATATTAATCTATGCTTTCTCAATAGTTTAAAGGGCTGTGGGCAGGACAAATGGAAAGCCTTTTGGGCTAGTACATCTAGGATGTATATTTTCTCTTGCACTTTGGAGGAAAGCTATGAGTAAAAGTGAGCAGGAACAAGTAGTCATCGGTAGAATCTGAATAAATCCACGAAAACTACTTGAGTAGAGAGCGATTTTTCTATTTACAGTAACAATTGAGCGGTTACTTTGTTAATCCTCAAAAAATGCAAGTATATTAGGAATTGTACGGCCATAATCTATTTTTTTACTATTCGAATCATTTAGATACAACTTTAAAGAACCTCCACTGTCTAGAGTCATGACGTTAGACATATTGAGTCCATACATCTCTAGCACATCCTTTGCGTATCTATAATTTTGACACTGGCTTACCAGAATGACTAGCTTTTCATGCTTGTTTCCTGGGTTGTTATCAGCATCAACTGTACCGACAAATCCCCTTGGATAACCACCTCCAAAGCTGCAGTTGTATCCTTTTATGGAACTTAAATGATTGGTAGTAAAGGCATATGCGTAAGATACTAAATTACTGCGCCGATATGTTGCATTATCAAAGTCAGTCAATGCTGCAAAATAATCTCGTGAATCATTGGGTTGGAAGGAAGTGACATCATCAAATTCATCAACACGCCCTACAAATGCTTTACCGCCACCGATTTCAAGCTTAGCTAAATTATCAAGAGCGTAGTGCCAAGTTTGGTCAATGCTATCCTCGTAATACCCAGAATCTTCATGATAAAAGGAATGTTTTAATTCTCCTCCCTCCATCCAAATTGAATGTGAGCGGTTAGGAAATAATATCCCTCGCTTTTCACCTACGTTTGAACTAACAGGGCCAAAGTAACTTAAGTTAGTGAAACCGACATATGATTGAGTCAAATCAGTGTCTAAAGCTTTTAAAGCATTATGAAATCCGTATCCGCTGGCTGCTTTGAAGTAATAATATGGGGTGCTATCTTGGTGTGAATTTCCCCCCATCATCCAGGACTTGGCCGCAGAGTGCTTTTCAGAGCTAATTATTAGTGGGTGTCCGCCTTTATCTAAGTTAACAATTATCACGTAATCGTCGGCTCCGCTGCTATAACTGATTTTATACACATCAACACCGGATCCAATAATGCCATCAGTATTGCTAAAGGTTTTATAATTGGTGGCATTAACCGGGGCGCTAGTCATAGCATCATGAGTAGGTAGCGTGAAGGTAGCCTGTGATTTGAGTGAGTAACTAGACAAAGCGATAACACTCAGTATTGGTAGAAATTTCATATTAAACTCCTTTTGTTAATTTTCCTTAACTTTATTGACTTTTAAAAACTCCGTTAAGGGTGGTTATTTCTACCTTGACGCACCTGTTTGAACTAGGAAACAGTGCTAATTCTTGCTTGCTAAATAAGAGTGTTTGATGCTGCTTTACATGGTTATAATTTCTATTGTTATGATTTTTAATGGCTTTTTATCTTTTTTGAGCAAGATTTCGTAAAGTTCACAACGATGCAAGTTACCGAAGGGCTAGTGAC
>NZ_JAKEVK010000370.1:0-1641 GCF_022398435.1 Pseudoalteromonas sp. Isolate6
TTTTATGTGTAATATTTTTGTCATTTACCAATGTCAAACTGCGCGTGTTTTGAAAAATACGTGTTGCGATATTGAGGAAATACACATGAAACTAACTAAGACTGCTTTAGCGCTATCATTATTAAGTGCATTCACTTTTCAAGCCAACGCTGAAGTTGATGTTTATGGTAAAGCGAATGTATCGGTACAATCTTCTGACGATGGTGCAGGCTCAGTTACTGAAATTAAAAGTAACGCATCTCGCTTTGGTTTCAAAGGTTCTGAGAAATTAGATTCTGGTTTAGAAGTTATTTATAAGCTTGAGTTCCAAGTAGATGTCTCTGACGCTGATTCAAAAGGTGATAAAGACAATATTACCGCACGTAACCAGTACGTGGGTTTAAAAGGTAGCTTCGGTGAAGTAGTTATCGGCCGTAATGACACTGCATTAAAACAGTCTCAAGGTAAGTTAGATCAGTTCAACGACCTCGAGGGTGACATTAAGGTTCTCTTTAAAGGCGAAAATCGCTTAGGTGACTCAATCTCCTACAAATCACCAAGCTTTAATGGCTTTAGAGTATTAGGAAGCTTTATTGCTGAAGACAGTGAAGAAGGTGAAAATGGTTTCTCTACTGCGCTAACCTATGGCGATGCCGGGTTGAAAGAGTCAACTATTTATGCAGCGATTGCGGCAGATAGCGAAGTAAATGGCTATGACACGGTTCGTTTTACTGTTCAAGGTAAAGTAGCTGATGTCAAACTTGGTGCAATGTACCAGACACAAGAAAAGGTGGATGGTAGTGCAGAGGCCGATGGCTATTTACTAAATGCAGCTTACAAATTGGGTAATGCAACCTTGAAAGCACAATATCAAGTTATTGACTTTGATGCTGGTGACAAAGTAGATGGTGTTTCTGTCGGTGTTGATTACAAGCTTGCTAAAAACGCGAAGGTTTATGGTTTCTACTCAACATTTGATGCAGACAATCAAGTAGAAAAGGATTATCTAGGCTTAGGTATCGAGTATAAGTTTTAATTTATAGACTATCACTGAGCTTCAAATCGCGAAACACCCGCCTAATGCGGGTGTTTTTGTTTGTTTTATATACTGGTTGTTTTGTTTTTGCTCGAATAAACGTTTTTTCGCAATTTTCTTTAAAAAAAGGGTTGCACTAAAATCGGATCGCCCTATAATGCGACCCCACTGACACGGGGCGCTACGCTGAAAAGCAAAGCAGCAGCGAGTTAGAGTCAAGTAAAACTTAAGTTCGAAACTTCTGCCAAAGAAATTAAAAATTAAGTGTTGACAAAAAATTGGGAATGCTTAGAATGCACATCCCTCGAAACAATGAAATGTTTCGAAATGTTCTTTAAAAATATGAAGCAATCATCTGTGTGGGCACTCGTACAGATTGAGTTCTAACAGCAGATTCTGGTTCGCTAGATGACGCAAACAAATTTAGAGTCTCAATTGAACTGAGTGACCAACAGAATAAACATAGTTTATTCAGCACAGTCAATTCGATACCGAAAGGTATCAAAATCAGAATTCAATGAGCGCGAAACTTAGGTTTCAAAAAAACTTTTAATTGAAGAGTTTGATCATGGCTCAGATTGAACGCTGGCGGCAGGCCTAACACATGCAAGTCGAGCGGTAACATT
>NZ_JAKEVK010000371.1:0-1601 GCF_022398435.1 Pseudoalteromonas sp. Isolate6
TTTATTAACTCATTGATTTATATAGACACTATTTATGGTATAACTATTGCTGAATGACAACATTATGTCATCATCACTACGGAAAATAACAAAAATGAAAAAGCTTTTCACCAGTTTAGCCGCCCTTAGCCTTTTATCTGGCTGTGTCGTACATATCTCTCCAAGCGCAGCGGCAACCAAAACACTCCATAAATCTCTACAGCTCAGCGCTGCAGAGATAAGCAAACTTGATGCAAATACCACCTCGGGTAATATCCAAATCATTGGATACGACAACCAACAAGAGATCCAAGTGGAAGCTTCAGTGTTAACCACAGAAACGGAGAACTATCGACTTACCCTTGAAAAGTCAGGTGATACCGCCATATTGGTAGCCGATTCTGATACAAGTTCTGGTGTACAATGGTATCGTAATAACAGCCCTAGAATTGACCTAATCATCACCATGCCAAGTCAGCTCGCACTAACACTTGATGACAGTTCGGGTGATATAACCATCAAAAATATCAAAGGTTTTATCAAGCTAGATGATGGCTCTGGCAATATCACATTAGAAGATATTCAAGGTGCTGAAATTGATGACGGCAGTGGCAATATCCATGTCACTAACGTCCAGCAACTCGTTATCGACGATGGTTCTGGCGACATAACCATAAAGGGGTTGATCGATACACTGGGGTTGGAGGATGGCTCGGGTAATATTAATGTGGCTGGCGGCACGGATATCAAAATAGAAGATGAGTCTGGCGATCTAACCCTTCGCGGTTTTAGCGGCAACGCTGATATCACCGATGGCTCTGGCTCACTAGTTGTTGAAGGCGGACATAATATTAAAATCGATGATGAATCCGGTAACATTCGTGTGCGTCACGCCCAAGGCGATGTCACTATCGTTGATGGTTCGGGCAATACGGATATCGAAGCAGTGAAGGGCCATGTTCAAATAGAAGACGGTGCTGGAAATATCCGTGTGGTAGATGCAGGTTCTCTGACCATTACCGAGTCAGGCTCAGGCTCGGTGAAAATAGACAGGATAGCGGGAGCCGTAAAGCTAGATGACTAGGGTCTGTTGACCTTTGCTGAAAGATGAACAGATCCTGGCTGAATGACTTGGCTTTGGAGCAATATACGATTGCTCCACAGTCAGTAAAGTTCAACATTAACTCGAGACTATGTGTAAAGTCAGATCGTCTTTCTGACCGATTTCGACGCCCATCCATGGGCTTCTTTGATGCCTAAAGAAAAGACCGCCTCCCACAAAACTATTTACACTGTGAGGCTGGAGCCACAATTTTTTGAGCTTGTAAACTACTCTATCGCTAATAAGAAAGTGGAAATTCCACAGGCGACTTCCCCCTCCATCACACCCGAGAGGCATAGGCCGATATGCAATGTGCCGACAGGATGTCGGCCAAGTCTTGTCTGGCACAGGGACGTGCCTTACAAGACGGTTGCGATACCAATTGTATTAGGTAAATGAGCAATTTGAAGCGGAGAAATAGCTTTAGTAGCTAGGCAAAAATTTTGCTATTTAGTTGTTCTAAATGAGAAATTTTTAACGACGCTAATATGGTATTTCACCCTTCAAATTGATTGGAGAC
>NZ_JAKEVK010000372.1:0-1588 GCF_022398435.1 Pseudoalteromonas sp. Isolate6
CATGCTCAGCAAAGCCGCTACCTGCTTCTAAGTAAAAGTTATAGGTAGAATTTACTCCCATCTCTTCTAATTCTTTTTGTTGATCTGGGTAGTTTGCAATCGCGGTTACTTGGCCGTTGTAACCTGAAGCTTTTAGCTGCTCTAATGCGTAAATATTCTGCATGTGTTTTGGCATAGCCAGCATCACCATTTCTACTTCAGAGTGATTTACACGTTGCCAAAAATCAGGATCGGTTGCGTCGGCGGTCAATACTCTGCGGCCTCTGGAAACATGTTTTTCAACCACCTCAGGCTTAATATCTACACCCGCTACGGTGTCTGGGAAGCTAGCCTGTATTGTTTCGTAAGCACCGGTTCCAATTCTTCCCATGCCAAATATTACGATTTTTGTATCGGTAAGATTGACGGGAAGCTCTTCTTCTAAGCGGTCTTGGCTCTCAAACTTTAATAGCCAAGGCTCTAATTTAACGTAGATCTCATTTGAACGCTTGTTTAGCGGAGAGGCAATTACAAAAGTGATAGAAACAGCGATCGCCACGACCGCTAACCAATCAGGAGCAACCGCACCAGAAGCAGATGCAACGGCACAGACAATGAGACCAAACTCGCTATAGTTGGTTAGCGTAAAAGCGCTCAAGAGTGACGTACGGGCACGCAGTTTAAACATATTGGTAAAGATGTAATAAAGCGATACCTTGATTGGTAGCACAAATACTAACAAGATAGCGATGAGTAACGCGTCTAAGGTAATGGTCGCGTTCAAACCAATATTCAAGAAAAATCCAACAAGTAAAATGTCTTTTACATTTAATAGTGACTTTGACAGCTCACCCGCCTTTTTATGTGGTGCGAAAATCATCCCCATAATAAGTGCGCCTAAATCGCCCTTGAGACCCGCAAACTCAAAGGCATGATAGCCTGCAACCAATGCAAAAAAGAAGCCAAAAAGTGGTAGCAACTCGCCATGTTTCGAGCGACTTAACACCCAAAACATAACTGGACGTACAAGGGGTAAAACTACAAGCAGTGCCAAAGCCCAAATATTTGGTACTTTGCCCGTACTCACGGCGAGAAAGATAACCGCAAAGATATCTTGCATGACTAAAATACCGATTGAGATTTTACCATGAAGGCTTGCCATCTCACCGCGCTCTTCTAATACTTTTACTGCGAAAACGGTACTGGAAAAGCTAAATGCAAAACCAACCAATAACGCACTTTGCCAGTCTAAGTCAGTAAATAAAGGTAGGCTCATTGCTCCTAGCATCAATGATAGGCTAGCGAAAAAAGCGGTGCTAGTAATGATGTGCATACTTGCTGGCGCCCAAACCTGAGGCTTTATTAGGTTACCAACTCGTAATTTTAAACCTATGCTAAAAAGTAGTAGTGTTACACCAAGATCAGCCAATTGGGTGAGTAAATCAGTGGTTTTGTGTCCAAGTAAGTTTAAAACAAAGCCAGCCATCAAAAAACCAATCAAAGGAGGAAGCTTTAATTGATAGACAGAAAATCCGCATGCGAATGCGACAGCAAAATAGAGCAGTTCCATAACTTCAAATTTTTATCCAAGATATGAGCAGTGTACCAA
>NZ_JAKEVK010000373.1:0-1578 GCF_022398435.1 Pseudoalteromonas sp. Isolate6
GTATTTTTATACTTTTTTATTTCACTTCCTCAGCTTGGATGCTAATAGTGATGGGTGTCACACATTTTTACACATTTTTCAGTTGCCGGCGACTCAGTAACAAGCTTGCTCCAGACATAGCCAAAAAAGTTGCACAGCCTCTATTGAAGCGCTTTGCCATTTTCGGCTTCGTAAACAACTGCCTTAAGTACATTCCAAATATCGCATAAATCGATATTGCACACATTTCTAAAACTAGGAAAGTAGCTCCTAGAGCGAAGAACTGTTCATTTACACTCGCTGAAACATCGACGAACTGTGGTAGAAAGGCGGTAAAGATTAAGATCGCCTTTGGGTTACCAGCGGCGAGCAAAAATTCTTGTTTAGCTAAACCTAATCGATTGCGAGTATTTTCTAGTTCAGAAACAGGGCTCGCTTCCGAATGCCAAAGATTAAAGGCAATCCACAACAAATAAGCTGCGCCCACAATTTTAATCGTTAGAAATAGAGTCTCAGAAGCATAGAGAACGACGGCTAAACCAGAAGCAGTCAAGGCAATCATTACAGCGAATGCAACAATACGACCAAGTCCAGCAATAAAAGCGGATTTGAAACCGTAACAACGAGCATTGTTCATGGACAATAGATTGTTTGGACCAGGAGTCATATTGAGTGCAAAACACGCAGGTATAAAGAACAATAACTTCCAGATTTCCACAATATTTCCTCCATAAAACTAACGCTTCAATCAGACGCAGCTTCAGCTGTCGGTTGAATTGACTTGTTATGTGATGTTTCTTCTGTTGCTGGTGCGATTGGGTGATATGGCGGTAAATAAGTTACAGCCATTGGTATTGATTTTCTGCCTTCCAGTACGGCTACCAACCCTTCTCGAAGCTTATGCTGTTCATTTTCAATATTTCCATGTGCTCTAGGCCTATAGCAATCTCTTTTAAGCTGTACTTCATCAAATTCATAACCAAGATGTTGCGACATCGCATATAGCAAAGCGGTAAACAGGTCGTCACCTTTATCAATCCATGCGTCGAGTTGTTCATCATTTTTTTTAGTGTTCAAGTGATCGTTATACACTTTCCAAGCATTAGTTATTTTCTTCTCACCTTCTGACTGTGAACGCTTCCCAAACTTTTTTTTTCCGTAAAATTCAATATCTATCATGTTCAAGGCTGCCACATGCTCCGGTGCAACTCGTGTTGCACGAGTAGACATGAGTGTGTGAAAAATTTTTAATTTTCTGGCTCTGTTTTCTTTCAGTGACTCTAGGTATTTTTGTGCTTGCACAGCCAAAATTGGTCCTGCAATAACAGCAGTAATCATTACAATATCTTTATATTCCAAAATTCATACTCCGATCTGATTGAGTCACATAACATTTTATTCGTGTGCATGCGCGTTTACCTCATTGGACCAGTGAAAACGCGCACAGTTAACTATCAGTATGCAAAGAACTTATCAGCATTCTGCTAAATATACCATCTGGAAAAATGCGCATGCGCGTTTCCCAAACCTATTATCTCAAATCGCAGATAAATAACCTTTTGATAAACAATAACATTTTTAATCTATTCATGCGTAAAC
>NZ_JAKEVK010000374.1:0-1524 GCF_022398435.1 Pseudoalteromonas sp. Isolate6
GGATAAATCTGTAATTAGATCAACTCCTATTCATATAAATAAGGTAAACTTCTCATAGTCTTACAACTATGCAGTGGCAAAATATTAGTCTAACTTTAGTGGTGCTATTGCGAACAGTATGGAACGGTTTATGAAAACAAGATTACTCGCTCTAATGTTGGCAGGGTTGACAGCTGTCGGATGTTCAACACTGACTCCTGAGCAACAAGAAAAGCTTGATGATATGTCGGGGTGTGAAAAGCTAAATACGCTTCTAAGTGCATCTTCAAATGGGTTTTCTGCGCTTAAAGGCGCTGAAGTTGGTACAAAGTTGATTAACTCTTGGCAGGCAAAAGCACATCTAGTTGGCAACAAGTGTCAAATTATAGAAAGTACTTTAGGTAAAACAAAATATACCTGTTCAGAACAGTTCAAAGAATACGAAAACGCAGTAAAAATTCATAACTATGCGCAAGGTCTTGCAAAGCAGTGTTTAGATCCCTCTTGGGTAGGTGATAGCCAGAAAAGTGGTGACCTGATGCGTACGCAAATTATGTCACCGAGCTCGACCAGCAAAATCGCAATTGAACTAGGCAAAGGTCTTGATAAAGTCACGCCATGGATAGTTACGTTTAATGTAACTGAGAAATAAAATCCAAAACGCGGAGAAAAACCCTGCTTCTCCGCTTATCGATTGATTAGCTGAATTAGTTCAGATTAGCATTCCACGCGTTTTCGACTTCCTTCAACTAGTCTGATTTAGCTTGGATAGATTCTACATTAGGTTGCTAATTTCGATTCTATATCTTAATTTCTTCATTCCATCGTCACACAAAAACCGCACACTCTGGTGTACTTATTATGTGGATGTATGCATTATTGTGACCAAACCGAATATTTTTCTCATCAATTTAGACTCTTGTACAGATAGACTAGCAGAGTCTACTTCTCAATTTGATAAATTCTCACTCCCCTTTGAAAGGGTTAGCGCAGTGAAAGGAGCAGAGCTGAACGCAGATGTATTAGGCGCGAGCTATTGTAAGAAAAAAAATGCTAAACAGTATTTTCGCCCTTTAACGCTAGGAGAGATAGGTTGTTATCTAAGTCACATGAAAGCACTAAGCAGAATTGTTGAGTTAAAACTCCCCTATGCTTTTATTTTTGAAGATGATTTTCAACTACACAACGACTTAGCACAGATAGACCAAATGATTGCTTCACTGCCATTTGAGTGGGATATGATCAAGCTATTCCAGTCTCAGAAGAACAAAAGAACTCCGATTGCAAGCTTCCCCCTAAACAAATCGCTATCGTTATTTATGCAAAATAAAGTACCTGCAGGAACGGTTGCTCAGCTTGTAAGTCTTAAGGGGGCAAAGAAAATATTATCCAAATCAATTCCTTTTGGTAGGCCGATCGATATTGATTATCAACATTTTTGGGAAAAAGAGCTGAGTGTATTCGTAATGAGTCCTTGTCCTGTCAGCCATGGCGAAAAGTTTGCTAGTACCATAGATAGAGCACCACGCGTTACAGGAGCAAAAC
>NZ_JAKEVK010000375.1:0-1516 GCF_022398435.1 Pseudoalteromonas sp. Isolate6
AAGGGCCAAAGGGCCATCCTTGGCCCTGTCACCGCTTTTCACGCATCCATGCGTTGAAATGACTCATTGGCAATTTACTTTCGGGTGTGATGAGGGAGACACAAGGCGCTGATAAATTCTTGTGGTGCTTGCAAACTACTTAGCTACTTTTAAGAGAAAAACTAGAACTCGCAGTCAATACTAATCCCTTTACCGCAACCGAAAAACATACTTCTCGGCGGGTGAACCGCCTCCCACAAAACTATTTACACTGTGAGTTTGGAGGCTACGCTGATAGTTTTTGCAATGCTTTAAAGCAGCTTAACCGTAAAAATCGTAGACAATCTCACAAGCAACTTATTCCCCCTCCATCACACCCGAAAATCATCAGTCGATATGCAATGTGCCGACAGGATGTCGGCCAAGTCTTGTCTGGCACAGGGATGTGCCTTACAAGACGGTTGCACTATATCGGCTTAGGATTTGAGGATTGAGTGTGATGTTGGGGCGACGTTTTCTTGGTTCGCTCTTTTTCGTCGTTTAAAAAGAATGAACGAGGAGCGCATGGATGCGCTTTGATATTAAACATGGAGGTTTATGTTGCTAACGGCTGGTAGCTCGAAATTTACCGTAAAGCCAGCCCGTCCTCCTGACAGACTTCGACGCCCATCCATAGACTAAGACTTACTTTTCTTTGATGCCTAAAGAAAAGACCCCCTCATCACTCGAAAAACATACTTCTCGGCGGGTAAACCGCCTCCCACAACGCTATATTATATATCGACTTGGATTTGAGGATTCGGTGTGATTTCGGGGAGGCGTTTTCAAAACCATCCGTTACACCAAAAGATAAGTATTCGAATGCTGAATAAAAAAATGGGTTAAAAATGCTTGCCTTTTATGTAACAATAGCGCGCAAATAAAAACCAATCGCAGCACACTAGGAAGTAGTACCGCGTATTGGTGGAACAGCTTTAACCAACAACAGTGGACATAAAAAATGCAAACAAGGATTGTGGTGTATGGTACTAACCATCCTGTACATGTCGTCGATTTTGAACTCACGACCTGTATCAATAGCGGCTTTTTACTCAAAGCAAACCTAGAATCCCAATTTGACCTGGCTGATGAATTACTCGTCGGCAATATGCTCACGTTTGAAATTGAGTCACCAGATGCAATATCAACGTATTTCACTGGGACTTTGTTTGATATCCAATCTGGTTTTGTGTCTGAGCACACCTGTGGTGCAGAGGTAATCTTAAAGCCTCGCCTTGAGTTACTTAAGCAAACAGAAAAAAGCCAAATCTTTGTACAAGCCAATGTTCAGTCTGTCCTCAATAAGTTGATACAAAAAGCGGGCTATTCACAAGACCGGATAAAATGGCGAGTCACTAAAGATTTACCCACGCTACCGCAGTGTGTACAAGCGCTAGAAAACGACTACACCTTTTTCACCCGACTCTTAGCAAAGTACGGCTTAATCTATTGGTTTGAATGCCATGATTTTATTGAGTCGATAGTGATTGCCGAGGGG
>NZ_JAKEVK010000376.1:0-1350 GCF_022398435.1 Pseudoalteromonas sp. Isolate6
ATTATATACATTGAAAATCTCAATCTATTTAAGGAAAAATAACCATGAGTCTATTAAATAAATTTAAAACTCAAGCGCAATCTATTGGTAGTAGTATTGGTGAATCTACCAGTAAACTAGGTGGTGATATTGTGTCTTCAACGAAAGACAATGCAAAGCTTGCAGGTTTGAAATCGGATATCGCCTCAATTGATGGTCAACTTAATATTGCGTACCAAGACATTGGTCGTAAGTACATTGAAAATTTAATCAAAAATGATGGTGCAAACCTTGAAGCTGTATTACAAGACACTATCGAGCGTATCGACCCGTTAATTAAGCGTAAAGACGAGCTGGAAGCCGAAGTTATCGCTATTGAGAAGCAACTGAAAGATCAGATTGTTATCCAGGAAAAAGCGGTTTTTCAAAAAGAGTTTGATGGTGAAAAAGAGAAGCTAGAAAAAGCGCTAAAACTTGATGTAATCTCACAAGACGAGTTTGATACTAAGCTGGCTAAAGCACGTTTGAAACTAGACAATTTCGATGAAATTCGTAAAACCAAAAAGCAACACGAAATGGGCCTAATCAATAAAGAAGAATTAAAAGAAAAGCTAACGGCATTAGGTGCTTAATATAGAAATCTAACGCTTAATTGCCTCTGATTAGCCAGCGCTAATAATTTAACCGTTATCTGTGCTGGCTACATTGTGTCTTTGCGAACGGCTGCAATACTTCACATCTACCGTACATCATTTCTAATCAGTGAATTACTCAACTCGAAGACTTTTTATTGCAAGACTTGCCTCGCCACCTTCTGCGTCCGTCAAGTCAGGTACCAAGTAAAGTGCGGAAACATGCTTGAGTATAACCCCTTTGTCTTTTGACCAAGCAGGTGTCCAATTGGGTCTGGCAAAATCGCTCAGAGATACGTTGATTGTTTGCCAAGTGCTTGAAGCTGGTAATTTAGTTTGATAATGAGCATAGCTTTTATCACCTGAGCCGCCATACTCACGTTGTGATAACTTAACGATTAAAGCGTTATCACTTTTATACGTCAGTGCGATATTGAATTGATAGGGGAGCTGTTTAGTGGGTAAGTCGTAAATGAGTTCTACCCAAGAATTGTTTTGTTTGTCGACTCGCGGCACGCGTTTAAACTGAATAGCAACTTGCTCTTCATCAACAAGCGGGCCGTTCAGAATTGCTTGGCTGCCATGCGGATCGGTCGCAAAACGCCACTGTTTTGGCTTTAAGTTCGACTGAGTATAGCTACAGCCAGAAAATGCTATGGCGAGTAAAAGCAATAAAAAACGCATAGAAAAATTCTTAGAACAACGTCTCTAAATATAATTTTTTAGTTTATTTACAAGG
>NZ_JAKEVK010000377.1:0-1321 GCF_022398435.1 Pseudoalteromonas sp. Isolate6
TTTCTATGGTTTAATGATTTATGCTGCGTAAAGTCACTAGGCGCCTTACGTGATGGCGGATTAACTTTGTTAACAGGGGCACCTTTGAGATCGTTTCCTTCTGGAGCTGAAAGCTCCGGCGCTTTAGATTTCTTCGGCACATTGGTAACGCCAACCTGTGGTAACTCCCCTTGATATTCATCCAGTGCTTTATTAACTCGCTGCCCGATTTCTTGGGCGGCTTGTTGCATATGCTGGTCGATTTTGGGGGTGATGTCGTCTAGGCGTTTTACTGTGGCTTGCATGCCTTCGATGGCGGCGTCTGGGAGCAGTAGGTCGTAGTGCCAACTGGTAGACATGTCATCAAGTGAATCGCGCAGGCCTTTGACGATGTTTTTAACTTCCGTGGCGGATTGTTTTCCTAGGTCTTGCCAGTTGATGTCTCTTAGGTATTTAACTGGGTCGCCTTTGCCTAGCTTGCGAAGTACCGCAAGCGCAGCCGAGAGGGATTCTCCGGTATTTTTTAAGATAACCTTGCCCACGCCTTTGACGGCTGAGCCCACTACTGGTACTAAACCAATACCCGTTAGGGTAAAGGCAAGCCAAGCGTCGGTGTCGTTGGCTTCATCATCGTCGGTCAGTAACATGACATTGGCGATGATATCTCGTAAATCCATGACTTGGTCAATAATTGGTATCATGGAAATCAAGGTACCTACCACGATTTGTGACGTAGAGGGGTTTTGATTAAAGTCGCCTTGCAGTGTGCCCCATAACCAATCACCAGCTTGGGTTGCAATGCCATTGGCTTCTATCAGTGGTGCGGTATTGCCGCTGCGTACCATTTCAGCCGCTCGCGCTGGGGTGATTTGTCCATACAGTGGGTTTTTAAGGCGATTATCTTCTGGCAGGTAATCGCGTTTATCCTCACCATATTGCACGGTGTATTGACCGGGTGGGGCATTCTCAATTTTTGCTTTACCGCTGTCGTCTAAGTTACCAGTCAACTCTGTGCCGTTTGCAAATCGAATGGTATAAGGTGCGCCCATAATTGGGCTGCCATCTTGATAGGTATAAGACAGCTCAATGGTACTGCTCATCATAGTGGCAATGCCATCGGCGGCCAGTGAGAGTCGAGCATTCTCAGAGAGGGCTTGAATTTGCGGCACACTCGGCATCGTGGCGCTTTGTTTACCGCCAATATCTTGCTCCATGCTGCCGTCAAACACGGTCATGGCTTTGCCTTTTAAGGTCAGTAACTTGTCTGCAAAGATGTTGACGTTACCACTTGAGTCAATGCTGATTTCACTGCCGCCATTGGCAAGGGTGAGGTTGCCAGAGC
>NZ_JAKEVK010000378.1:0-1184 GCF_022398435.1 Pseudoalteromonas sp. Isolate6
GCTGTCTTTCTGATTGGTTTGAGACATTTTTCCAGACTTTGTCAAATGCTTCCATGTTTAAACCATTACTATATCCACAAAACCTAATAAAGAACTCATAGAACCGCTCTAAAGAAGAAGCAAATGAGGAAACGGCTTCTCTACTATAACCATCTTTAATTGCGTTAAGAGCAAGGTCGAATAAAACTTCAAATTTTGCACCCTTGAAGATCACAGCAAATTCATGTCCCTTTGGACATTTAACTGGGTGAACTCCACTATCAACTAATTGTTGCTGTTCAATAGTAAATACTATTGACTGCATTCCTGACAGAGTAAATGCTTCATTCATGCAATATGGGCAGTTTTTACCAACTTTCAAGTATCGCTCCCAATCTGAACTGGCTTATAACGCCTGTGTATGAGGATTTTAATAAAAGTTTTGGAGCGCAGCGACATTTTATTAAAATTCCTGCATGACACACTTGTTAGCTTTCTCTTGCGCTATTGAACTTTTAAACCCCTTTAAATAAAGCTCAATATATTCGCAATTACCTCTTGAAACTAGTTTAGGCATGACACGCGAGATATGCTCAAAGGATTCAAGTATCGTTCTTTTTGAAGATGTTAATGTATACTCCCTCTCTTGCCACTTTTGAATGTCTGCTCCAGAAGCTGCAAGTAGGAAAATAGTCCGAAGCACAAAATCTTGCTCGGGTTCTTTTGGCTCGAAAGACAGCATGAACGCTATGGGGAACCAAGCCATAAAGTAACAAATATTCTGAAAGTCATTACTTTGCTCTCCAGCATGAGCTAAAGCATGGCGAGCATCCTTTAAGCCATTGAGATACTTTTCAATATTAACCTTAATTAGCTCTCTCTTTTTCATCACATTTTCTACAAAAAAGTTTTTAATTTCTTCATTTTCAACCTTATTTGATTCAATGAACTTCAAAGCATCATCTAAGAATTTTTCTGTAATTTGAGGTAGCTTCCACTCTAACTTTTTAGTTAATTTTTCTATTGCGATTCTTGCAAATAGAACTCGATCAACAAAGTCACTATCTGTATATAGATTTCTAGTCTTGTTAAAAATAGAAATTATCATGAGATCATCGTCACTGAGTGGCAAAGACTTAATTAAATGGAAATACTTTAGGTCATGTTTTGTTAATAGTGCACGACCGAAACCACCACTTAAGGCT
>NZ_JAKEVK010000379.1:0-1127 GCF_022398435.1 Pseudoalteromonas sp. Isolate6
AATTAAAATAGAGCCATTGGCATAAATTTCTAAATTTATGTAAGTTGCTGAAAATAAAACAGCTGATACTATTCCAAATATTAAAAAGCACCAAGATAACTTCATTCTTTTTCCTTGACATAAACGAGCAGAGTTGAGTAACTCTCACTTTCTTTTTTGGGATCGGTTGCCTTATTACCGCCACTACCAGCATATACTTGCCTATTCTGTTTCTTACTTAAAAGTGAAAAATGTCGTGAGCTTCTGCTTTGATTGTCTTTTCTTTTAGGGTCTTTATCTTTATTTGGACCGCTGCCACCAGAAACCATTTTTGTCTCTTTGAGGTGGAGCTGATAAATATCTGAAAGTTTACTAGTGGTCTTTTTTAGCAAAAAGCGCATAATGACGTCCTTTCTAAGTTAAGTTTTGCGGTGTTTAGTTTCCACTCTACTTTACCCCTTAACAACAAGGTTGAAAACATCGTGTTGCAAATAGACCTTATTCGTAACTTTATTGTCTGCCATTGTGGTGAGGGGCTATTGAAGTGCGCATCTTTCATTAGCCGTTATCCTCATTGCTTGGTTTGTTATTTCGCGGTGTTGGAGACTTGCGCCATAATTTGGCGTCGTCAATTTTGTCTCTCAAGGCAAGAATTTGTTCTCTGAGTGGGTTGAGGTTGATGCCGCAGGTGTCGCACCATATTTCAAAATATTCATAGGGAAATTTGCTTACACCTTTTTCGTAGTTTTCATAAGTGCCACGTTCCACGCCAACCAAGTTAGCCATTTCTTGCGTGGTTTTGCCGGCGACTTTGCGCATGCGGCGCAGGTCGTCTCCTGTAAAGCGCTTATCAAATTTCCCCACCAACTCAATCCTTTTGCTTGTCGCACTCGCGTTATAAACAGCATCAGTCCCTATGTTGTCTGATGTACGCTATTTGTTTGTCTCTATTGTTTGCTTAACCAAGTTGCATTTTTGTATCTAAACCGTAAACGCGAGTCTATCGTAGAAAATTTCTTTTTCAAGAGTAGCCCGCCTAAAAATGAACATTTTGTTGCATTTAATAAGTCTTCGCTCGATTTTTTAGGCGAAGCCTGAGGTGAGTAATTTGGTATTTAACAGAGGTGTTGTGATGACGAGTGTAGCTT